>JBLHWH010000016.1:0-50692 GCA_047628935.1 Halioglobus sp.
AAGAGAAATTGATAGTCTTAAAAATGAAGTGGTACTTCTTAAATCAGAAATCGAAGCACTCAAACTGTTAATTGAAAAACTAACAAAAGATTAGATATCCTTTCTTACTCCTTTCTTATTTTCTCTTCCTACTTAGTGTACATTCAAAATGACGCTATATTAATAATATATTCAAGCATTTTAATTATTTTTTTTTGCAGGATCGCAGACTTGTCAAATCGTGAAACTGCTTTATGATGTTGACTTAATCATATCTCCAGTCATATTTTTTATTTAAATATATCAATTACAATACTAAAGGAAATGCGCCCTCTACTTGAAAATTGTCGCTTATATATATTTTATTGATTGTAGCCTGAATGCCATAAGTTAATGTTTTCCTTTATTATGACTCTTGAATTCAAGTTTAAAATGAACTGCTAGATTGTTAATAGGTTTTTTATCTTATACGGCAATGATCTAACATTTGGAATAAGAGAGCTGCTTCAAAATGGTAGTAGAACCAATATTTATTTAAAATTAGTCCGCTACAATACGAACAAAAGTTATAAGAGGATTTTTCTGTTAATTTGTCTACGGCTCCAGGAATTTTCTTTGGACGAGAAATTACTACAACCACTGATGAAACTTTTCTTTCAAGTATTTATTTACTGGCTGAAGCTGAGCTATTATTACAAACGACCAAAGCTTATCAAACAAGGTAAGCAAGCCAACAATTTATCGAGTGCATATTTTGGTTTTGGGGGAAGATTAGGTAAATCAGTTTATAAAAGTAATAGGGCATTTACTAGCGCATTAAGATATCAGTATCAATTGTAGGGTGTATGGGAAGATCAAAAGCGGTTTCTTAACTTTGGATATTTAGATTATGGAATTGAGCTAGCATACGAAAGGTCAAGCATTGAAAAATCATTAGTTAACGAGGGTGGTGCTTATAGTAATATTGTTCTTAGGACTAGAACGAAGGTGAGGTGCGTTGGTCAGAATTATGATGTAAATGAAGAGGCAAAGTATCCGATATTCAGATGTTATTTGGATAGAAAACCGACTTTGAAATTGAATACTTAAATTCTCCGATGCTTGCGTCGGAGTCATAAAAAGATGTTTTTGCATAAAAACGCCTTATCACAAAAAAGATCCGAATACCGACCTTTAGGTTGGAAAAATTTTGGCGAATGCTCCATCCGCTTGCGGTGGGGTAGTCAAAATTTAGGATCTTTTTTACTTACAATGGCTTATTGGCCATTTCGTATGGAAAAAATATATTTAGCGTCGATAAGAATCAATTGCAAATGCGTATCAATCCAAATATTGTATATGAAGTTAAGCTAGGTTCGTCCTCATTTTCTATAAATCAAGATTTAGATATTTCTGTTACACTGAGTAATATAGAAAGTGTTGATTTAAATAAATTTGGACCTAGTGTGTTTACGATAGATTACTCAGTTGGAGGTCGTTATTATTTTAATCATAAATCAAACATCAGCAAAGGAAAATCAGGTAATAATTTATCTGGCGGGTATATATTCTTGAGAATAAGTTATAATAGATTTGGTACAGAGTCCACCTTAACAGGATCCAATGGTTTGTCCTATGAAAAAGATTATGAATACGAACATATCAATGTAGAATCAGGAGTTGGTTTTCAAAAGACAGTATTAAATGATCTTTACTTTGATATCCAATTTGGATTCACAGGAGAAGTTGTAACATTTGATCGAGATGATGGAGAAGCTTCACCCACTCCAGTCATTTTAGATGTATTCGGTCGCACAGAAAGAGAAACTTTATCTATAGCATTCGCTTTAGATTTTAAGGCAGGTAAAATGTTCTAAATCTGCCACTTTTACAAATTACTTGAAAGGGTAACAACTAATAAATCAGTCTAAATTCTCTGAATCGACGGCATAAAGCGCTAGAATGATTCCAGCAACTCTATGCCGTTTATTTCAGATAAGTCAAAAAATAAAGCTCATTTATTAACGATAAAATATACCACAAAATGAATAACCAACAACAAATAGAAACAATAAAAGGCTGTGCGACTGGAAATCTATCATCGCAAAGAGCCCTATTTATGGCGTTTTCGGAAGAATTGCTCGCTACATGCAAAAGGTACATAGGTAATGAAGCCGAAGCAAAAGATATATTACAAGATAGCTTCTTGAGAATTTTTAAGTATGCTGGAATCTACAATCATGAAGGTAGAAATCTAAAAGGATGGATGAAGACAATATGTATCAGAGAAGCATTGAAGCAAATCAAGAAGAAAAAACGTACTGCCTCGATGGATGAACTGGCATATATATCCGCAGTAAATTTAGTAGCCGTTCAAAATTTAGATATGGAAGAATTGTATAATTTAATCAGTAAGCTCCCTAAGGGACAATGAACAGTATTTAATCTATATATTTTAGAAGACTATTCACATAAAGAAATTGCTAACATGCTAAAAGTTAACGAAACATGTTCCCGATCAAATTTATCTAGGACTAAGAAAGTATTGAAGCGACAATTGATGAGTGCTCATCTTGGCTTTGGTTATTCCGGTTAGTGTTGCCTAATCTAGCTTTACCACTACTCCAGTCTAAAGTGTAAAGGCACTTTAGACATACATCTAACAGCTCTACCTTCAAATATTGCGGGCCCAAATCCTTTTTTGGAAGCTATATGGAATGCTTCGACTTCAGTATTGTCGATATCAGGGGCTACTTGTTGTTCAATAGCGATACCCTCTATGGATCCGTCGAAATCTATTATTATTAAGATTACTGTCCCTTGCACTCCATTTTCTCTTGAGGTCACAGGGTATCTCAACGCCATATAAAAATCTCTGATCCAAGCCTCTTTACCTTGAATTCGAAGAGGTTTACTATCGACAGATTCTAATTGCAATGTTTTTGGATATTGAGAACATACCATAAAGGCTGCAGTCTATTCGAACATCCCTTTTGATTGAGTTTTAAGTTTTGAAAATTCTATTTCTATTGTCTTTTTTGGACTACAACTAATTGAGAGGATTGTAAGAAGAATAAATAATAAAGTACATTTCATGATTGGTTCTTTTATAACGATAGAGACTTGTTAGGTTCGGTTTTGTATACTGGGCATGTTAAAAATACAAGAATGTGGACAATAACAGAACTTTTGCACTATCAAAAACCATTATATGATCGATGATAATTTATAAGAATAAGCAAGCGGCTAGATCGGCCATGAATTACCTTGGTAAACAGGGTGTTCCATTCTTATTTTTAATAGATTTTGAAATGGAAAAGATTATCATCTGTACAGATTTCGATCGAGAAACTTCATTAAAATTTGTCATCAATGGCATTACTAATGTCAAATGTCAAAAAGGTCAAAATATAGAATTCTATTTCGATTCATTTCCAATCAGTAAAGCTGAATATAAAGTTGGTTTTGAAAAAGTAATGAACGAAATACAAATTGGAAATTCGTTCCTACTGAATCTCACCTATCCTACAAGGGTAATGTCCAATCTTAGTTTGGATGATATTTTTCGATTGACTTCTGCTAAGTATAAGATTCACCTGCAAGATGAATTCGTTTGTTATTCTCCAGAGATATTTGTGCAGATCAAAGATGGACGTATTTCCTCTAACCCCATGAAAGGTACAATAGATGCCAATATTGAAAATGCTGAATCAAAAATATTAGCGGATGAAAAAGAAGTAGCGGAGCACTACACCATAGTAGACCTTATCAGAAATGACCTCAGTAAAGTAGCGAAAGACGTACAGGTAGACAAATTCCGATACATAGATCACATTCAAACCAGTGGCAAAAATCTACTTCAAGTAAGTTCTAAGATATCTGGTCAGCTTCCTGTCGACTATACAGGGCGAATCGGTGACATTATGTTCAATCTACTGCCTGCAGGAAGCATAAGTGGCGCTCCTAAAAAGAAGACATTAGAAGTTATCCAAGAAGCTGAAAATCTCAAAAGGGGATATTATACAGGTGTCTGTGGCATATTCGATGGTAAGAATCTAGACTCAGGAATCATGATCAGATTTGTAGAAGATAATGGAGTAAAGTTACACTATCGAAGTGGTTGTGGCATTACTTCTATGAGTGACCTGGATACAGAATACCAAGAAATGATTGATAAGGTCTATCTCCCAATAGCACATTCAGAATTACCAGACCCCAAATCTATCTCTATCAATGGATAATCGTCCATTACTCATAGAATCCATTTGCATCAAAGATCAAAATATACAATTGCTCAATTATCATAATAGCAGAGCAAACGATGCTAGACGTGCATTATATAATTGTCTAGACATTCTTGATTTTAAAAAGAACATAGACGTAAATCAAGCAAAGGATAGTATCGTAAAATGCAGAATAATCTATGGAGAAAATATAAAATCTATTGAATATCAACCATATTCATTGAGACCAATCAGTAGTTTGAAAATCATTGATATTGATAATGAATGGGACTATAACCACAAGTACTTTGATAGAAGCAAGCTAGATCACTATTTCAGTCAAAGAGGAACAGCTGATGATATGATAATGATTCAAAATGGTTTTGTAACCGATAGCTACTATGGAAATTTCGCCTTCCTAAAAATGGGAACATGGTATACACCAGAGCATCCTCTCCTCAAAGGCACAAGAAGAGCGAATCTGATTGATAAGGCGCAAATAGTAGAAAGGCAAATATCAAAAGACGAAATCCAGGGCTACGAATCTGTAAGGATTTTCAATGCTATGATAGCGTTTGGACAAATCGAAATATCAATCAGCTCTATTGATTAAGATTTAACCCAGTTTAAAAGAATAAACCGCTAATACTGAGAGATTCCCATACCTGCCGATGGTTATCTGTAAGCATTGGTAAGCGCATATACTTAAGAAACGGTATGATTCTAAATTAAATTCTCAAACTCAACCCAGCCCGAAAATTACTATTCGTACCGTCAAAATCTCCAACCTTCAATATGTTATCAGTTGAAAGAAAACCTGTAAGTGGTCCTAGCTTCGCAGCGGCGCTAATACCTATATTAGCTACATTTCCTGTCTTTGCGGCATATAAAACACCAGCGGACAACCAATTGTAAATGCTAGCGGTAGCATTTAGCCCAAGCACATTTGTTCTTCTATCTCCGTTTCCTATACTTTGTACTATGGCTCCTACTGTCCAGAGATTATTAATCTTGAACCTTGCGCCAAGGTAAATCTGTGTTGGTAGAGTAGTGCTGAATTCTGTACTCGTCTCTGTTATATCCAATAGACTTTCTAGTGAATCTAATACTACTATTTCATTATCTGTATTTATATAATTTGCTATATCTATACCGTCAAAAGATCTGCTCCCCTGAGAAGAATACCTTTTTGAACCTACATCCCAGTTGATACTTCCGATGTCAAGCACACTTAATGATAATTCTAATTTATCGCCAACTGAAAGAGACGCACCTAAATCAAAAGCCCAGCCTCCATTGTTACTGAAAAAATTATCGAAGCTGAAATTCTGAATATTTAGATTGAAGTCGTCAATATCGGTGTAAGAAAAAGCACTAGTGGCTACCATTTCAAAATCAGTATCTGTGGTTAGTTGGTAGATATCGTCAGACGTGGTTAAGTCTATTTTACTATTTTCTGTTTTTATCGCTTCTACACCATTTAGCCTTTTTGCTTTTACTCCAATGCTCAACGAACCAAATGATTTCTGAATGCCAAGATACACTTCATTGTAGTTAATATAATCAATCTGAGGTGCAAGATTAAGCGTCTCTCCAACAAAAGGGCCATTCCCAAAAGTGACAAAATTTGCTAGATCTTTGGTATAGCTCATCCAACCATTTGCCTTCCAAGCATGACCGATCGATAATCTACAAAATGGTAATTTGATAGACGCATCGAAGGTATTGACACTGCTGTATCCATATATATCATTTACATCATTCATTGAGGAAATTGCATTCGCTGGAGATAAGATCAGATTTCCTTCTGGACCATCAATTATAAAATCATCTATACTTGGTCCATTGGTGATGAAATCGACTCCTAATCCTGAAGAAATGGAAAATTTTCCTTCATCATTTAATGCAGGATTAAAATAACTTCGTTGATATGTATCATCGATGAAGAAGTAATTTATATTCTGACCTATAGCCACTGTCGTAAATAATATGAATATGACTAAAGAAATTATTTTTGATATGTTCATTGATATCATTTTGATCTGGAATAAGTTGGTTTCCTTAAATTTGTGATTAATTAGAGAGTTGTTTTGACTTTTGCGCCTACTTTGAACGTTATCCCATAATCATTTAGGATCCATAGTGGATCTTGGGAAACTTGACCAGTATTGATTTTTACATTGACCAACATCTTTTTTGTTTTTTTGATATTTTTAAGTTGAGTCGAGTCGAAATTTTCAAAAGTTGCTATTTCTTCTCCTCCTGTCGATAATCCTGTACTAGGATCTACCGAAGCTCCAGGTATAAATAATCTATCCTTAAATAATGAATCTATTAAAGTGCCATCTTCCGTATAAAAGTAGCCTTGGATAGTTATATCAGCTGGGAAGTCATTTGCAATCACATTTTTAAATTCAGCACTATTCGCTTCATCAAGATCTTCAATATCGAGATCAAGATCGATTGTATCTTGGAGGACTAGATTATTTACCGATCCATTAAGAGGAAGTTCTACATCAACTGAAACTAAGAAATAGCTATCTTCATTTATAAAGCCGGTGATAGTTGCATCCATGTCAGGATTAGCACCTGCATCAATATCATAAGTCACTCTTCTCACTTTCTCTTTGAAGAGATCTACGATATTAGAGTTTTCTTTGGTAAAAGAGAATTCTGTGATTTTTACCTCTCCCATTTCATCAAACCTTGGATATGCGAAGTCCACATTATTGTCAATCACCTCACTTTCCATGTTGAGCATTTCACCAGTAGTCGTCACCACTTGCATTGTCTTGAATATCGATCTTACGGGAAACCCAAACGAATTCTCTACCAAAACCTTCACCTTTGGGTCTTCAAATGCCAAACCACCACTTCTCCATGTATCAAGTACGCCGATGGCTACAAAGTCCCCACTGATATCAAAGATTTCACTTCCAAAATACCCTTCTACATAATCAAATGCTACATTGAAAAAAAATATAACGCCACTATTAAACTTTTGTCTTTTTCCATCCGGAGTACGGGCATCATATTCTACTCTTATTTTTTTCTCGTCATCTATTAATGTCCATCCAAGTATAGAAAATGAGTCCGAGAAAAAATCAACTGGAGATGTCCCTTCATACTTTACTAAGAAATTTTCTTCAAAAACCTCACCGTCTTTTGTCAACTGAGGTATAGTTACTTTCACATTTACATCCTCTTCAAATTGAGAATTAAAACGAAATACCATCTCAGTTTCACCAAAAATAGCTCTATCTACCCGTTGATCAGGTGCAAATGGAACGGGCACATCATATACAGAGTCAAGCAATGGAGTAGCTAAAAAAGGCACGGGAGGAAATACAGCTGTAACATCTTGTTGTACTACATCACCATTATATACTATAGTTACACGATCTTGATCATCTACAGTAAGAGATACATTATTCGCAGTTTCATCATCGAGCAGGTCATTGACACTAAATTCTGTATTGATTAACGGCAGAGCAATTTCTACTTCCTGTTCATTTCTGTCTATCGAGTTTATTTGATCAACTTTAGAGCAGTTTGTGATAAAAAACGCAATTATCATCATAGGGGTAAGCAATAGATGAGATTGCCATTTTTTACTTTGTAAGATTTTCATGTATCAATTTTTCTTTACCAAAAGGAAGGCTTCTGTAGGATTACGTATTTATAATCTAAAGCGTAAGATAAACGTTTCAGTTTTCTTTTTCGAATTTTGATTCAATGCGCTTGCAAGATATATTGAAAGTCTAGCTATTGATAATCAATATGCTGTGTTCACAGAAGTAATATAATTATGTGTTGAAAAAATAAACGATCACCTGTAGAGTTATAGCGGAGTATATACCAGCTACTATATCGTCTAACATCACAGAGAATGGAGAGTGAAGTTTTTCATCTATTGCTCTTATACCCAAAGGTTTTAGGATGTCAAAAAAGCGAAATATTACGAAGGCTAACAATACGTTGATCCAAGAAAAAGGAATAAATAGTATTGTAATCCACACACCTATGGTCTCGTCTATCACTATCTTTCCAGGATCATGCCCCCATTCTGATTCAAGTATTCGAGCACTCCATGTTCCCAACCATGTAAAAATGACAACCAGTCCAATCAAAAGCAGGTCAAGGTTCGGAGTTTGTGATTGAGTGTCCACAATCCCAAATGCATACGCTAAAATTACATATACGATCAATCCCAATGCCGTACCAAATGTCCCTGGACCAAAAGGGGCGTAACCAAATCCGAAAGATGTAGCAATGGTTTTTGCTATTCTATTTTTTATCATGACTAGGTATTTATGGGATGGTTTTTTATATTCTATACTCCAATAGCAAGAACTTTCATAGCTTTTTTAGAAGCTGATTGCTCAGCGGATTTTTTATTAAAATCTTCGGCGGTAGCCAATTGCTGACCATCAATAATAACCGCTACTTTGAATCTATCTCTCTTATCCATTTTGAATTTCGAGAGCGTTTGATAGCTTATATTCATGCTTTGTTTTTGGCACCACTCCAAAAGTAGACTTTTGTAATTATCGTCTTTTGTTTCGAGTTCGTGAATATCTAAAAACTTCATAAGGATATTCTTGATTACATATTTCTTTGTCTTTTTATATCCAAACTCTATATAGATGGCTCCCAAAAGTGCTTCGAGTGCATTGCCTAACATGGAGTGACTCATTCTACCTTGAGAGTAATTGCTCAAAATAATATCAAGACCCATCCGATCGGCTATATCATTAAGCGTTTTACGCTTTACGATCTTGGACCTCATTTTGGTGAGGAACCCCTCGTCTTTAGTCGGGTACTTTTTGAAAAGATATTCAGCTACAATGGTAGATAGTACCGCATCTCCTAAATATTCTAACCTTTCGTTGCTTGCGCCATTTTTTCCATCATTGTTCATAGATTTATGATAGAATGCACGCTTAAATAGACCTAGTCTACGAGGTGTAAATCCTATTACAGGACGTAACTTCTGAGCAAGGTCTTTATCCTCAGAAAGATAATAATTATAGAGTTTAATAAATACTGTCAAAATCAGCTTTCAAATCTTTTAATTACGATAGAGGCATTGTGACCTCCAAATCCAAATGTGTTGCTGATTGCCGTGTTTATTTTTCTCTCTTGAGCCACATTTAACGTCAAGTTTAACTTAGCGTCAATCTCAGGATCATGAGTATGGTGATTTATTGTCGGAGGTATAAAGTTATGTTGTATGGCTGCAATAGCTGCAATAGCTTCTACTGCTCCCGCTGCACCTAATAAGTGACCCGTCATCGATTTAGTCGAGCTGATATTAAGATTATAAGCATGATCACCGAATACTTTTCCTATTGCTTTTGTTTCAGCTATATCACCAAGAGGAGTAGATGTACCATGTACATTTACATAATCTATATCTGAAGGATCTAACCCCGCATCTCGGATAGCCATTTTCATTACATTTCTTGCACCTAACCCTTCTGGGTGAGGGGCTGTCATATGGTATGCATCAGCAGTGGATCCTACGCCTATGATTTCTGCTATGATATTTGCCCCTCTGGCTTTGGCATGTTCTAGTTCTTCGAGAATAAGACATCCGCCACCTTCTCCAAGTACAAATCCATCTCTATCTTTGTCGAAAGGTCTACTTGCACTTTTAGGGTCATCGTTTCTTGGTGATAATGCTTTCATAGACCCGAAACTACCGATTCCAGCTTTCGTAACAGATGCTTCGGAACCACCAGTGATCATTACATCCGCTCTATCTAATGTGATATAGTCATATGCTGATGATATTGAGTTTGTAGATGAAGCACATGCAGATACTGTAGTGAAATTAGCCCCTCTAAACCCGTACTTAATAGAAATAAGACCAGGTGCTATATCTGCAATCAATTTTGGTATCAAGAAAGGACTATATGCTGGTACACCTGTTCTCACAGCTGCTTCTTCTATATCATGCTCAATAGTCTCGAACCCTCCGATTCCACTACCCCAAATTACTCCAGCTCTATCGAGATTGACTTTCTCTACATCAAGACCAGAGTGATTCATAGCTTCTTCCGCTATCACCATCGCAAAATGTGAGAAAGGATCCATTCTCCTTGCTTCTTTTCTATGGATGAAATCCTCTACATTGAAATTTTTAACCTCACATGCGAACTTCGTCCTAAACAGTGAAGCATCAAATCTAGTAATTGGTCCAGCACCACTGACTCCATTTTTTAGTCCTTCTACATACTCTGGATATGTATTGCCGATTGGTGTAAGTGCTCCTATTCCTGTGATTACTACTCTTCTCATAAAATGATTTTTATCAAAATGATTTGTCATCAATTCGCTAAATTAAGATATTTCGTTAGAATTTACCTTTCATTTAGCTTTATTAAGCGATGTAAAAATATTGCTTTTAGTGAAAGTGGAGAATTGTAAAGGAACATTTTAATAAAAAAGTCAACTAGCTAACACTAATGAGAAAGCTGAAATATCATATTTATGGATGGTTTGAGTCGAAATAATGGCAAAGAGCCACGTCAAAATCTTTGCCTTTAAACAGCAAAAATAAAAAAGGTCGAATATCTCATTTCAAGATTTTCGACCTTTTTTAATACTTAAATTCTCCGATGCTTGCGTCGGAGTCATAAAAAGATGTTTTTGCATAAAAACGCCTTATCACAAAAAAGATCCGAATACCGACCTTTAGGTTGGAAAAATTTTGGCGAATGCTCCATCCGCTTGCGGTGGGGTAGTCAAAATTTAGGATCTTTTTTACTATTATTTATTTTAAGATTTTACTTAAACGCGTTTAATCCAGTCACATCCATACCTGTGATTAATAAGTGTATGTCATGTGTACCCTCATAAGTCAATACTGTTTCCAAGTTCATCATATGTCTCATGATAGGATATTCATTTGTAATACCCATACCACCATGTATTTGTCTTGCCTCTCTAGCTACATCCAATGCCATATTCACATTATTTCGTTTTGCCATTGAAATTTGAGCTGGAGTAGCTTTTCCTTCATTAGCAAGAGAACCTAATCTCCATGCTAGTAACTGAGCCTTCGTGATTTCAGTGATCATCTCGGCCAATTTCTTTTGAGTCAGCTGGAATCCACCGATTGGCCGACCGAATTGTTCTCTTTCTTTACTATACCTCAATGCAGAATCATAACAATCCAATGCCGCACCTATAGCTCCCCAAGCGATACCGTATCTTGCCTTTGATAGACACGATAAAGGTCCTTTTAACCCTGATACTTCTGGTAGAATGTTAGCTTTCGGTACTCTTACATCTTCGAAGACTAATTCTCCTGTGATACTAGCTCTTAATGATAACTTACCATGAATTTCAGGAGCCGAGAATCCTTTCATTCCTTTCTCAACAATTACACCTTTGATTTTTCCTTCTGGATTTTTGGCCCATACTACAGCGATATCAGCCACAGGACTGTTTGTAATCCACATCTTAGCACCATTAAGGATGATATCATCACCATCTTCTGTGAAGTGCGTCGTCATACCACCCGGATCAGATCCATGATCAGGCTCAGTCAATCCGAAACAACCGATCAACTCACCAGTAGCAAGTTTTGGAAGGTATTTCATTTTTTGCTCTTCAGATCCAAATCTATATATAGGATACATCACAAGAGAACCTTGTACAGATGCCATAGATCTCAATCCAGAATCACATCTCTCTAGCTCTTGCATAATTACACCATATGCGATTTCATCCATACCACCACATCCGTACTTGGCTGGTAGACTTGGGCCGAATGCTCCTATTTCTCCTAGTTGCTTGAACAAGAAAAGTGGACATTCTGCTTTCTCAGAGTATTGTTCTATAATAGGACTTACTTCTTTTTTTACCCAGTCACGTACCGCATCTCTAGCAAGTAGGTGATCGTCCGATAGTAATCCATCCACATCATAATAATCATGATGTTCGTACTTATCCACTTTTGATGCATTTACCATATGTGCTGGTGCACTAGTTGCTACGGTTTCCATATTTTTATTTGGTTAGGTTTGTCAACAAATAACGCCGCAAATGTATAGATATTAAATTTACAGGCAGTAACTAAACATAAAAAAATACTCCTAGTTGACTATTAGTCACAATAATAATACTCAGATCTCTTAAAAACGGATATTATTCTCTAATCTTAGCTTTTGGAAGTGGGAAATAATAGTTTCAGGCTCACTTTGATAAAAACTAACGATATGAAAACAACAGTAGCAATAAAGGGGGCGGAATTTCATGCATATCATGGGTACTATGAAGAAGAGAGAAAAACAGGAAACACATTTATCATTGACGCAGAAGTAGAGCTTAAGGCATTTGACAGCAATGATGATAATATAGGTGACACCGTTAATTATGAAAAACTATTCAAAATATGTGAGGCAGAAATGGATAAAACACAGAAACTACTGGAAACGGTTGTCTTCAATATCATTACAAGGTTCAAGAACGAATTTTCAAATGTGACGGGCGGAAAGGTAAAAATGGAGAAATTGGGACCTCAGTTGGGTGGGAAGGTTGCTAAGGCTGTGGTGGAGATGGAGTTTTAAATAGTAATAAATATTAGATGAAAGTTACACAAGGTTGGTAAAGATTTATTAAGAATCTAGAGTTTCTGCACTTCGATCAATTTCATTTTTTTTCATAAACACTAATAATACTAAGCCTATGACTATCATCCCAACCATACTATATAAAATGGCATAGAATGAGGTAGAATCTAAATAATCATTGAAGAAGCCGTTAAAGTAGAAGAATGCCTTATTTGTGAGGAAGACTAAACTTGCGATTGTTGCCAAATATTTAGGATTGGCATAGCGGGTAATTATTGAATATACAACTGGTACTATGAATGCTTCAGAAATAACAAAGGATAATATGGAAGCTAAGTATATTATGAGGTGCTGCTCTAAAGGTCTTTCTGGAATAAAAAGAAGCAACCCATATGAAAGCGCACCAAAAAGAAATCCTATACTTAATTTGATATATGAATTGCTATAGAAGTAGGCCCAAATGGATGCAAGAATTATACTCAATGGAACCATTATATAGAAGTTGATCGATGACCAAAATACCATGCCTAGATTGCTCGAGCTCTCCGAATATGAAATGTTAATCGCTATATTTTTATGGTAAACTATATCATTTATAGCCCAAAATAGTCCTAGCACTACAAAGGTAACAAGAATGTTAATTATTGCATTATCATATGATATCTTGTCAGGTTTAGTTTCAATATAATTACTTTCATAATGAAAGTAAGATAGTATCAAAGCTATAAGCATTAGCAACCCTGATAAAATAAACCCTAGACTCCAACCATGTTTTTCTCCTACTATACCAATTATGTAGATACCGAGAGCGGCGCCAAGGTTTATTATTAAGTAGTAAATAGAAAATGCCGAATCCAGTAGTTTAGGTCTATTTCTATATGTTTTTCCAAAACAAGAGAGCAAGTTAGAACCAAAAAAACCTCCACCAATACATACCAGGCCAATACCTATATATAGAGTGGTCGTAGAGGGGATACTTAATATAAATGCTCCAAGACTTTGCAAAGCTCCTCCTAGTAGAAAGGCTCTTTTGTTGCCTAAAAACAAGTCACCGAAGAGAGCTCCAACTATTCCAAAAAACAACAGACCTGCTGTAAACCATGCATAATGAAACATAGCATCTTCTGTTGGCATTTTCATAGGGCCACCGATTAGATATAAAACAAGGATTGCACGCAGGCCATAGTAAGAAGACCTTTCAAATAACTTTGAAAGTAAAAGGATTAGGTCATGTTTAGTATGAGATTGGTCTGTGATTTTTTGCATTAATCTATTTGAAATTAGAATAATATCTTTCAGAATTTAAAATACAATATTTACAAGAAAAAATATAAAAATTACGATCAGTAGTCTAAAAAATTCGATCAATTATTAGCATTATGGCGAGCGATTAATTAAAACAAAAAGCCGCTCCATAAATCTATGAAGCGGCTTTCTTATATTTTCCAAATGCTAGGAGTCTCGATATCTCGAACTCTTAAAATCCCGACTTCTTTTATTTATACCAACATCCTAACTGGATTCTCTAGCATTCCTTTCAGTGTCTGCAAGAACATAGCTCCCGATGCACCATCTACTGTTCTGTGATCACAACTTAATGTTACTTTCATCATATTGCCTATCACAATTTGTCCATCTTTTACGATTGGCTTTTGGATGATAGAACCTATTGCAAGGATACAAGAATCAGGACCATTTATAATGGCAGTAAATTCTTCTATACCGAACATTCCTAAGTTAGAAATAGTAAATGTATTTCCACTCATTTCTGCAGGCTGTAGTTTTTTGTCTTTTGCTTTTCCAGCCAATGTTCTCACTTCTTGATTGATATAAGTCATTGATTTTTGGTCTGCATTATTGATCACAGGAACAAGCAGCCCGTCAGGCACTGCTACTGCTACACCAATATTCACATAAGGATGAACAGTTATCTTGTCACCATGCCAGCTACTATTGATCGATGGATGTTTTTTCAGTGCCATTGCTGATGCTTTCACAACAAAATCATTAAAAGAGACTCTGATGTCGCTTTTCTTTAGATCGGCTCTTGCTGCCGTTGCAGCATCCATATTGATTTCTACTGTAAGATAGAAGTGAGGAGCTGTAAATTTACTTTCACCTAACCTTCTAGCGATTACTTTTCTCATCTGAGTAACAGGAACATCACCGTACTGCACATCATCTTCTAATGATATCATCGGAGCGGAACTTGCAGCTACAGGTGCTGCTTGAGCGCCACCACTAGCGATAAAGTCTTCCACATCTTTTTTGATGATTCTTCCACTCTCGCCAGTGCCAGGGATAGATCCTATGTTGAGCCCCGCATCTGAAGCCATAGATTTTGCAAGAGGAGAAGCTTTTACTCTGCTACCATTTTCTAGTTGTACAGGTATGTTAACTGTCGCAGGGGCAGGTGCTGATGTAGCCGGTGCAGATACTACAGGAGTCGGAGCGGGAGCTGCGGGTGTTTCTTTTGCTTCTTCCTTAGGGGCTGATGGCCCACCACTTGCCTGCGCTTCTTTGAGCTGAGCTTCGTAGTCTTCATCTTTATCACCTATGATAGCTATGATCCCATCTACAGGGACAGCACCTTCTTTTTGTCCTATATATAATAAAGTGCCACTCTGGAAACTTTCTAGTTCCATTGTAGCCTTGTCCGTTTCTACTTCTGCAAGTATATCGCCAGGTTCTACTTGGTCACCTACACTCTTAAGCCAGCCTACGATGTTACCCTCTTCCATGGTATCACTTAGCCTTGGCATTCTTATAATCTCAGCCATAATTCTCTTTTTCGATTTTAATCTGGAGTCAAATTTAATATTTAGAATTTAATCCTCTACATCTAAGGGAAACAAATAGTATGTTGTTCAAATTTATTGCCAAAAAATGAGGAATGCACCACACTTTGCGATTTTTTATTTTTATTGATCATTTACTTTATTAAACTTTGTAACATATATTTCGGTTTCAGGTTCTAGGTTTCAGGTACCAGAATGGAGGTTTACATTTTGAAGATTATCAGGTCTGTAAGGAAGCCTCGATATTTCTTTTTTTATATCCATTCAAAAAATACTAATTTCGCACCAATACTTTTTATATGAAATTTTCGTCAAAAACTCTTGAAAATGCTGTAGAAGCGCTTGCATCACTGCCTAGTGTAGGAAGGAAATCTGCGTTGAGGCTAGTACTTCATCTGATCAAAGACGAAACTGCTAAGACGACAAAGATTGCAACGGCATTAGTAGATTTAGAAACCAAGATAAATTACTGCCATATCTGCTATAATATTTCAGATGAAACAACTTGCGAAATTTGTAAAGAGCCGCACCGTAACAAATCAATTATCTGTGTGGTAGAGTCAGTGAGAGACGTCATGGCAATAGAAGAGACAACACAGTTTAACGGTCAGTATCATGTTCTTGGAGGTGTAATTTCTCCTATGGATGGAGTCGGACCCGGAGACCTCAATATAGATGTACTCAAACAAAGAGTAGAACAAGAAAAACCTATAGAACTAATAATGGCCATCAGCCCCACGATCGAAGGGGATACTACGATATATTATTTATCGAAAATGTTAGAAGTATACAATATTGAGATCAGTACCATCGCTAGAGGTGTGTCATTTGGTGGAGAACTAGAATATGCTGACGAACTAACGCTAGGCAGATCTATCGTCTCTCGCGTACCTTATAACTCAGATTCCTAATCAGTTGCATGAAGGTAGATATCAGCATCATAATAGTCAATTATAACGTACGCCACTTCATCAAGCGGACGATAGAGTCTGTCTATGCTTCCAAAGTTGATGGATTATCATATGATATTCATGTGGTGGATAATGCATCCATTGATGGATCTGTAGAGATGATCAGTAGTTCGTTTCCCGAGGTAAATTTGATAGCAAATAAAGATAATGTAGGCTTCTCCACTGCGAACAATCAAGCAGTCAAGGTAGCCAAAGGAGACTATGTACTCATTCTTAATCCAGATACGGTAATCCAAGAAGATACATTGCAGATATGCTATGGCTACATGGTAAAACATCAAACGGTAGGTGCCGTAGGCGTAAAAATGATCGATGGGACAGGAAATTTTCTACCTGAATCAAAAAGAGATCTTCCTACGGTATGGAACTCCTTGGCGAAGTTATCTGGATTAGCCAGCCTGTTTCCAAAGTCAAAGTTATTTAACGGTTACGCTTTAGGACATTTGGATGAAAATGAGACACACTCTATTCAGGTTCTTTGCGGAGCATTTATGTTCGTAAGTAAATCAGCTATTGATAAAGTGGGCATGTTTGACGAGCGGTTTTTCATGTATGGCGAGGATATAGACTGGAGTAGACGGATTATCGAAGGTGGTTTTGAGATACACTACGTGCCAGATACTACGATTATACATTTCAAAGGAGAGAGCACTAAGAAAGCCAGCCTTAATTATGTGAAGACTTTTTATGGCGCGATGGGATTATACGTGGAGAAACATTATTCTGGAGAGGCCGGGAAGTGGTTTTCTAGATTTCTCAAAATTGGGATCGGACTGAGGGCCGGTATTAGTGGTCTAAAAAGAATATTGATGACCATCTTGTGGCCATTGATAGATGCAGGACTGATCGGAGCGGCATTGTTTGGTTTTTCTAAGGTATGGGCGGCACAGTATTTCGGTGATTCGTCTTATTATGACAAGAGTAATCTTGAATGGAATATCGTATTCTATGCGCTGGTCTGGGCATTTGTGCTTTGGTTTGTTGGGTATTATCAGAAATCTAAATGGCAGAAACGGATGGTTGGTGTATTGTCAGGGCTAGGTACTATTTTAGTGTTGTATGCACTATTGCCTGACGAATATAGAAGCAGTAGAGTAATCATATTGGCAGGAATGATCATTAGTTTTGTAGTTACATCATTATCTTCCTTATTGTTAAATAGGAATACAGATTCTGATAGACAAAAAAATATTCTTATCGTAGCTGAGAGAAAAGTAGCTTCTGAGATTATAAAATCATTAGAAAAAGCTGACGTGAAATCAAATGTGCTCGGCATCGTAAATCCTCAGTCTAGGGCAGCAAAAAGCTTAGACTACCTGAATGATGTGAGCCAACTCAAACCACTAAGTAAAGTACTCAAAGCAGACGAAATTATCTTCAGTTCTGATAATATGTCGATGAAGGAGATCATGAAGCAGATGGTTTACTTGGATACTCGACTATCCTACAAAATAGCGGGCGATGATAGTTTATCTATATTAGGCAGTAATTCTAAAAATACAACTGGAGAGTTGTATAACGTAAATATTAAATACAATCTTGCAGAAGGATATTTTCAGCATATAAAGAGAATCTTTGATTTTAGTCTTGGACTTATTTTACTGATGATTTCTCCTATTCTATTATTTGTAAATCGATTTGCTACTGTAGGGTTACTCAGAAATATTATTCAGGTTATATTTGGTGTAAAAACATTAGTTGGGTATAGAGGCGATAAGGAAGACTATCAAAACCTACCGATCATTTCAGATAACGTAATTTCTATATCTGCAGAGGGAGAAAATCATACTTCTAATATGCATTATGCTAGAGATTATTCTGTGTGGAAAGATCTTGAGATACTTTTAAAGAATCTGAGTAAGTTAGCTTGACCGCAAATAATTCGATATGATCAGCACAAAAATAAAGGAAAAAGCATCTCAATATTTTGAGAAAATTCAGAAGATAAGACATCATCTTCATATGAATCCTGAATTATCATTCCAAGAAGCAAATACAGGTAAATACATTGCTTCTGTTCTTGATGAGCTAGGTATAGAGTACACTGCCGGCTGGTGTGATCATGGCATAGTAGCCATCATAAAAGGAGAACAATCATCTGATAAAGTAATCATGCTGCGTGCTGATATTGATGCACTTCCGATTTCTGAAGAAAATCAAGTCGACTATAAATCTCAAAATAATGGTGTAATGCACGCCTGCGGTCACGATGTGCACACTTCTTGTTTATTAGGCGCTATCCACATATTGAAAGATTTGAAATCAGACTTCGGTGGCACTATAAAGTGCATATTCCAACCCGGAGAAGAACAGCTACCCGGCGGTGCAAGCATCATGATTAAAGAAGGGGTACTAGAAAACCCTACACCAACTTCAGTATTGGGTCAGCACGTACATCCTCCACTAGCGGTAGGGAAGGTCGGCTATAGATCAGGGATGTATATGGCATCGGCGGATGAAATCAGGATTACCGTAAAAGGGAAAGGAGGGCATGGAGCATTGCCTCATAATTGTGTAGATACTGTATTGATGAGCGCTAGGATATTGACTGCTTTGCAAGATGTTGTAGCCAGAAATACGAATCCCAATATACCAGCTGTACTTTCATTTGGTAAGATCAATAGCGTAGGAGGGGCTACCAATATTATTCCTGATACAGTGAAAATAGAAGGTACATTCCGAACTATGAACGAAGAGTGGCGAATGGAAGCACATAAACACATCAAAAGAATAGCGGAGAAAACCGCCGAAAGCATGGGAGGAACCTGCGATGTAGATATTATGGTCGGTTATCCATGCTTAGTCAACGAACCAGTATTGACTACCAGAACTCATGCTCACATGATAGAATTCATGGGGGAAGAAAATGTAGTAGAACTTCCGATAAGATTGACAGCGGAGGATTTTTCTTATTATTCTCAACAAGCAGATGCATGTTTCTACCGATTAGGAACGGGGAATATAGATAAGGGAATTACCTCAGCTGTTCATACACCAACCTTTGATGTAGATGAACATGCACTGGAAATAGGGATGGGCTTAATGGCTTATTTGGCGCTCCGAGAACTAGACGAATAGAACTTCCACAGTGATTTAATCGCTTAGAGTGATGTGATCACTATCTTAGTAGTAAGTATGAGATTCCATTTTATATAATCATATTGAATCGAGCATATAAAGTCAGACTATGCAACAATTATAAAAAGCAACAATTCAATAATTCGACAATTCAGCAATTCAAACAATTTCCACTAATCTTTCATCACCTTCAAACTTAGATCTAACTGACCCGCTGAATGCGTCAAAGCACCAACAGATATAAAATTTACGCCTGTTTCAGCGATCTTTCTTACAGTATTCAATGTAATACCTCCAGATGCCTCTGCTTCGAATCTGCCATCGATGATTGCAACAGCTTCTCTCAGGATAGGGATTTCAAAATTATCTAACATGATTCTTGTTACACCGCCAACCTCTAACACTTCATATAGCTCAACTAGGTTTCTTACTTCGACTGTGATTCCCAATTTTTTACCAGTTGTTTTGAAATATTTATGTACTTGTTGGACGGCTCTTGTGATACTTCCGCAAGCATCTACATGATTATCTTTGATCATGATCCAGTCGTAAAGACCGTCTCTATAATTTGTTCCGCCACCAATTCTTACCGCCCATTTTTCTAAAAATCTAAGAAGAGGAGTTGTTTTACGAGTATCGAGAATTTTTACATCCAATCCGTCTACCTCTACTGCAAATCTTGAGCTCATAGTAGCGATACCACTCATACGTTGCATAGTATTAAGAACTAACCTTTCTGCTTTCAGCAATGCTTGGCTGTTACATTCTACATAGAATGCTTCATCACCATAAAATACATCAGAACCATCTTTGATTCTTACGTCGATGGTCGCTGTAGGATCTAGTTTTTTGAATATCATTTCAGCCAACTCTATTCCTGCGATTACTCCAGGATCTTTGACTAGCAATCTTGCTTTTGATCTTCCATCAGCGGGTATGCATGCCAGTGAAGTATGATCGCCATCTCTTACGTCTTCGTGTAATGCTTCATCAATGAATTTTTCTATTTGCGCTTTTGATACTCTGTCCATATTAGGTTGTCATTTTTTTAAGGACTGCAAATATAGGATTTTAGAGAATGCCGCGCTTGGGAATTTTTAAAAGGGCCTAAATGTGATTAAATTATGTTTTTAGTTGCAAAACTATATATATAGTTATGTATTTGCTTTCATAGTTAAATAATTCAAAACTCACTGAAATGGAGAAACTTACAAAAGCGGAAGATGAAATAATGGTCATGATTTGGGAGAAAGGTGCATGTACAGTCAGTGATCTAATCAAAGAAATGAAGGATCCCAAACCGGGACATTCTATCATATCGTCTTTCATAAGAATACTTGAGAAGAAAGGGTCTGTAGATCATAAGGCATATGGTCGAACATATGAATACTTCACAATAGTAGAAAAGACAGATTATAGCAAAGGGCGACTATCAGGATTAATATCTGATTTCTTTGGAGGGTCTGTAGATGAATTAGTCTCATTTATTGTGAAAGAGGATAGGATGTCTATCAATGAGATGCAATCTCTACTGGATAAGATCAAGAACGACGATGAATAATCCCCAGTTATCACGGACAACTTTTATAAATAGTAAATCTTACCACCATGCTCACTTATCTTATTAATGTATCACTTACCTGGATTATACTTTTTGTGATATACAAAGCACTACTAGAAAAGGAAAAGTACTTCACAATGAACAGAGTGTATTTAATGTCATCTCTTACTTTAGGATTATTACTTCCATTGATTTCATACATTCCAGTGGAAGAAACTAAGCTGTTGCCTGTAATTACTAGTCAAATAAATGAAGTATATCAATCACAGATTATAGCAATGGAAGCCTATGTTTCGCCAGTGATTTCTTCAACCCAAAGTACTACTGAAACCTCTTCTTTTAATTGGATGTTGATGTTTCAATTGATCTACTTTCTAGGTTTAGCATTCGCCATGTTTAGATTGATAAAATCTTCGTCTAAGCTGTTTAGGTTACTTTCTAAAAGTCAGACTAATAAGAAGTCCTCACATTCAGAAATTGTTGTCAGTGAGAATATTCTTCCGTTTTCGTTTATGAAATACATCTTTATAGGAAACCAAGATTATAATTCTGATGAAAGAAGTAATATCCTGAGTCATGAACTCTATCATGTACAGTCATATCATTCTATAGATGTAATATTTGTGGAATTGCTGAAGATTATATTCTGGTGGCATCCTATGGTTTATCTCTATAAGAAAATTATAGCAGAAAATCATGAGTACGCCGCAGACGAAGCCGTACTCGCGCAATCTTCTCGAAAACAATATTGTCAACTCCTCATGAAAGCCACTTTTCAAGGAGTCAATCTAGAACTGACCAACCCATTTTTTCAAACTTTCATCAAAAAGCGTATCACAATGATGTACCAAAAAGAATCAAATAAGATCAATCTACTCAAGTATTCTGCAGCTCTAATTGCAGTTGTTTTTATGGCTACTATTTTTGTCAAGCCCATTGCCGCTCAAAATGATAAGTCGTTCAAAATAGCTTCGATTACAGGACTAGAGAAGCGTGAGAAGGGTAACATTCCTAATATGATAAAGACGCAAGGAGGTAAAGTGCTTGTACTAGGTAAAGACTACATTACAAATCCTGTGACGGGAATGACAATAATTTTAGATGATGTAATAATAAGAAATGGGTCTATACTCTCGTCTCATGTAAAAAGTGAAGTTAATGATGCGCAATATCCCGCTAAAGAAGATTCCTTAGATGAGATCAAATTACAGCAAAAAAACATGATGAATAGTTCCTCTAATAAAGGAGATTGTAAAGTGAGTGAGAAAGGAATATATTACAATTTAAAGCTAACTAGTCGATTAACATCGTGTCCAGAAGGAGAATATGGAAAATGGCATGCATATCCGATTTTTAAGGAATTTGCTACATCACATTTCAATTGGCCCACACAAGCATTGGAAGAAGGGTTTACAAAACATGTACTTTTCAATGTCGTGGTCGATGAAAACGGTAACATGACTGAAATTTTAGAAAAGAATGAGGAACCTTATTCATTTGGTATCCAGGAAGAATGCCATCGAATTATCGACCTAATGAGAGATGAATTTACTTTCTTGCCAGGTGAATGTAATGGAGTTCCTGTCAAAACAGCGGCATTATTCTCAATGAATTTAAGTATTCCCGATAATAAAAGACACTTAGTAAAAATCAAAGACGCTAGCACTGTCACACCGAAACAAGAATTGACAATAGGTAGAGTAGATATTTGGGGTAATATGGGATTCAATTATCGTAGTAATATGAATGTAGCCATGTCAGTGGAGCTGGAAGATCCTGACGGTGAAATCATCTTCAAAGATTCGAGAGAATTCCTATACTCATTCTATGGCAAAACATTCCAACTATCTCAGAATAAAAATGGTATCTATACGCTAAGAGTTACTCAAGATGGTCAGGTCAAAGAAACGATCATGGATGTAACAGTATTTTAATACTTAAATTCTCCGATGCTTGCGTCGGAGTCATAAAAAGATGTTTTTGCATAAAAACGCCCTATCACAAAAAAGATCCGAATACCGACCTTTAGGGTGGAAAAATTTTGGCGAATGCTCCATCCGCTTGCGGAGGGGTAGTCAAAATTTAGGATCTTTTTTACTAATATTAGATAAATCATAATGATTTTGAATAAATACAAAACAGCTCAAGCGATTTCTCACCTGAGCTATTATTGTCTTGTCATCTATTCATTGCTTAAACTACACAGCCCGAGCCACGCAGACCATTCGCAATTCCAAATTCAACATTCGAAATTCCTCTAATACGCTTTAGCAAACAAGACCCTTCTCTTACTAGGCTTTCCGCTGTACATACAAACACCATCTTCATCTACTGTATCATTTGGAATACACCTGATACTAGCTTTAGTCTCTGTTTTGATCTTATCTTCTGTCTCTTCAGTTCCATCCCAATGCGCATAGATGAATCCACCTTTTTCTTCTAGCACTTGCTTGAATTCGTCAAATGTATCAACAGATGAGGTATGATCAGCCCTATGTTGTTTAGCTCTCGCCAAAAGATTATCTTGGATCGTAGTCATTAAACCATGAACGTGACTAACGCAATCTGTCAATGCTATACTCTCTTTCTCCTTAGTATCTCTTCTTGCGATTTCTACCAATCCTTTTTCTAGGTCACGCTTTCCGATTCCAATTCTTACTGGTACGCCTTTCATCTCGTATTCTGCGAATTTGAATCCAGGTCGCTTCTTCATGTCACGATCGATTTTCACTCTTACACCCAATGCTTTAAGTTCTTCAGCAATTTTATCAGCTACTTCCATAATCTCGTCACTTGGTTTTGGGATAGGAACAATTACCACTTGGATAGGAGCCAATTTAGGAGGCAGTACCAATCCTTCATCATCTGAATGCGTCATAATCAATCCACCGACTAATCTAGTAGATACTCCCCATGATGTAGCCCATACATACTCTTCTTTATTCTCAGAGGTAAGAAACTTAACATCAAATGCTTTCGCAAAATTTTGCCCCAAGAAGTGACTCGTCCCCGCTTGTAGTGCTTTGCCATCTTGCATGAGTGCTTCGATCGTTAATGTATTATCAGCCCCAGCGAAACGCTCAGATTCTGTTTTATAACCTTTTATAACAGGCATAGCCATGTAATCCTCCGCAAATCTTGCATATATTTCATGCATCAATTCTGCCTCTTCGATTGCTTCCTGTTTAGTGGAGTGAGCGGTATGCCCTTCTTGCCATAAGAATTCTGCAGTTCGTAGGAATGGCCGAGTTCTCATCTCCCATCTCATTACATTCACCCATTGATTGATCAATAATGGTAAGTCCCTGTATGATTGGATCCAATTCTTGTATGTATTCCAAATTATTGCTTCTGAAGTAGGTCTAATGATAAGTTCTTCTTCAAGCTTGGCGTTTGGATCTACTCGTAATTTTCCTGGATTATCAGGATCAGATTGTAATCTGTAGTGTGTTACTACTGCACATTCTTTAGCGAATCCTTCCGCATTTTTCTCTTCTGCCTCAAACAGACTTTTTGGTACAAGTAATGGGAAGTAGGCATTCTGATGTCCAGTATCTTTAAATGCTTGATCAAGAACCGCTTTCATGTTTTCCCAAATTGCGAAACCATAAGGTTTGATGACCATACATCCTCTTACTGCACTATTTTCTGCTAAATCCGCTTTTTTTACTATGTCATTGTACCATTGCGAATAATTTTCTTCTCTATTGGTTATTTCCTTTGCCATATGCTTATTTTCTAAATTCTGCTATCAGGTGTAAATGTTCTTCTGTGTTTA
This sequence comes from Halioglobus sp., assembly GCA_047628935.1. Taxonomy (GTDB): domain Bacteria; phylum Bacteroidota; class Bacteroidia; order Chitinophagales; family Saprospiraceae; genus CAJXUU01. The sequence goes on from JBLHWH010000016.1 coordinate 24,950, forward strand.
AATCATTGTGTCCAATTTTAATCTAATTGTTTTTGGGTCTACACAAGTGAAAGTTTTGTTTTAACAGTTATTGTTAAAATATTAATAAGAAACCAGTATCCGAAACTTTAAGTCCAAAAAACACGTCGTACATTATGAAAGCAACGCATTAGAACGACTAAAAGCAAGTTTTCACGATTCTTTATTATCTTTTAATTTTTTTTTAACTGAATAATAAGCGTAAAAGTAATAAATTGCCCATTATACGATAAGAGAGTCGAATTAATTAAAAAGTAAAATCCTAAATTATGAGATTTATGCAAACAAAATCAATTTTCAGTCTAATGTTTATGTCTTTGATGACATTTGTTGCGACTGCACAGTTCGATGATCTTTATTACGACCCCAATGATAGTGAAATTATCATCTTAGATGATGTGAATTCGGAAGAACCTACATACACTTTAAACGATTCGGACGATGAGTATTATTCTGATGATGAAGGGTACGATTCTGATTATGACTCAGATTCTGAATATTATGATGATTATTCATACACTAGAAGAATAAATAGGTTCAGAAGAAATAGTGGTACGACTAACTTTTACGGATCAAATTTCTATAATGGCTTTGATCAGTGGAATGATCCATTTTATAACCCATACTTTGGAAATAATTCGTTTGTAATCAGCATAGGTTCGGGATTTGGATGGAATAGAGGATGGGGTAATAGCTGGAATCGCCGAAACAGATGGAACAATGGTTGGAACAATGGTTGGAACAATGGTTGGAACAACGGTTGGAACAACAACTTTGCTTTTGGCAATAGCTGGGGAGGCTGGGGAAATAATTATAACCCTTATTGCCCGCAGGGTTTCAATGGAAATAACTGGAGAAACAATGGTTACGGAAATAACGGAACGTATAACACGACAGCGTCAACATCTAATCCAAAAGGTACTTATTACGGATCTAGAAGAAATGGATCTGGCACTACTTCTACTAACGGTAGAACAAAGTCTCCAAGATTTAAAGGAACAGAGGAGGGTACTGTAAATGCTACACCTAGGAATACAACATCAAGTGATAGATCTAGAATAAGATCTAAAAAAGGTGATGGAAATACTTCAGCAATTAATAGATCGACGACGAGAGGTGAATCTGCAACTGGTGAAAGAACGACTAGAAGAAGAAGTAATAGCGAAACAATATACTCTGGAAGAAAAAGAAATTCTACTTCTGGCGCTAGAGCAACGAGTGGAAGTAGATCAAATAGAGGCGCTGGAACAACAACAAGATCAAATTCGAGAAGAAACTCAGGAGCGAAGTCTAGCAACAATAGATCAAGAAGCGGTTCCTCAATGGGATCGTCAAAAAGATCAAATAGAAGCTCTTCAACAAGATCCTCTTCAAACAGATCAAATAAGTCATCTGGATCAAGTTCACGATCTTCTTCAAAAAGATCAAGCTCAAAAAGCAGTTCTTCAGGATCAAGAAAATCATCAAGAAGAGGAGGGAAATAGATTCTAAATCTGATTAAGGATAATACAAGGTGGGGCGGATAATGAAATTTATTCTCCCCATTTTTATACCTAAAATCTAATGTTACCTCCAAGAATATTAAAAGCAATTACAATTTTTCAAGTATTAAAATCAACGCAATGAGATATTTATCATATATAATAATAGCCTTTTTTGGACTCAGTTCAATAAGTGCCCAAAATGTCGCTGACGCTGTCAGGTATTCAGATTATTCACCCTTTGGTACAGCGGGTGCAGTTGGTGTAGGGTCATCTATTGGAGCTATGGGCGGTGACTACTCTGTTATCGGAATCAATCCTGCAGGAATAGCAGAATTCAGAAAAAGTGCCTTCACTTTTACACCTTCTATAAATACGCAATCATCCGACGGTTTTTTCAAAGATGATAATACTACCACAAATAGAAGTAGAAGTTCCTTTTTGGTAGATAATATAAGTTTTGTTGCTTCTGGTGGCAATAGAAGTGGAGTCTGGCAGACATCTAATTGGGCTGTAGGGTTTAGTAAGTTGGCAGAATTTAGCAGGGATGTGAAGATTGAGGGATCAACAGAAGGGAGTATCACTGATCGATTTGTTGCTTTGGCCAATAGTAATGGATTGGATGATTTTGAAGCGGGTTTAGCTGATGAAGCTCAAGTGATTTTTTTAAATAGTAACAATATATTCCAATCAGATTTCTTTGATGATGATGTAGTGAATAAGGATGTGTTTTTAGATCAAAGAGGATCAATAAATGAATTGTCGTTTGGTTGGGCAGGTAACTACGATAATACGCTTAACATAGGGATAAGTGCGGGTGTACCATTTGTATCATACTCAGAAACAAAAACCTACAAAGAAAATTTCCAAGCGGATGATTTTAGTAGCAGTTTGGATTATGTAGAGAGCCTAAATACTAGTGGGGCTGGAATAAACTTCAAATTGGGATTACAATACAGAGCAATACCGCAAGTTAGAATAGGGGCGGCGATTCACTCTCCTACATGGTATACATTAAATGATGATTATGCGAGTAGTATGAGTTACCAATACAGTTCTAATGCAGAAAGTGGTGGTGATTCTGCTTTGTCACCAGATGGATCTTTTAAATACGGCTATACAAGTCCGTGGAAAGCTGTAGGAAGCATAGGATCTGTTTATAAGATTGGAGCTTTAAGAGGATTTGTAAATGCTGATATAGAGTATTTGGATTATAAAAACAATGAATTCGATTTCACAAAGCACAGCAACGATCCTATTGAGGGCGCAAACACGCAAGAAGTAAATGGAGAAATAGATGAAAGTCTAGGGTCTTCTACTAATCTTAGACTTGGAACCGAAGTAGCCTATGAATCGTTAAGATTTAGAGCGGGTTATGCTTTGAGTTCTTCACCATATACAAACGATAGTGAAACTTCATCATCATGGTCAGCTGGATTAGGGTTCCGAGGAGAAGGATTTTTTCTGGATATAGGATATAGAAGAAGAAGTATATCAGAAGGATATAATGCATACTCAGTTCCAGATGCAGAGGAGAGAGATGCATTGGCCAATATAGATACAGATTACGGAAAAGTAGTAGGAACAATAGGCTTCACTTTCTAGGAAGATAGAGTTTTGGGTTTCGAGTTTTGAATTTCTTCTTAGGGTTGAGATTCTGAGGAGAACCTAGAAGGGCGCTAGAGATAGTGCCTTTTTATTTTTGTATAGTTTTGCCATCCGATATTCTTTTGTGAATCAATATTATAAATAGTCACACTGATAAGGTTATCATTCGTTTTTCTACATCTACTTTTACTGTAAGAACCTCATTAATGAGCGAACACTTTAAAAGATACGTAAACAAACAGAAAGAACGCAACATCACGAGCACTCTGCACCGTTACTCCTTACATCTTCTTTTGTGTTTGAAGATGCAGAGGAGATGCGTGCTGCTTTTGCCGAGGAGAAGAAAATGAATATCTATAGCAGATTCACCAATCCTAATGCAACAGAATTTGTAGATAAGATGGTGGCATTGGAAGGAGGAGAAGCGGGTTATTCTTTTGCTACTGGGATGTCAGCAGTATTCAATATCTTCGCTGCCTTGCTCAGTGCTGGCGATCATATTATATCAAGTGAGTCTGTATTTGGATCTACTCATTCATTGCTAAAAAAGTTTCTTCCAAAATGGAATATCACTACTAGTTTTTTTCCAGCGGATGACCTTGATGCTATAGAAGCTTTAATACTTAAATTCTCCGATGCTTGCGTCGGAGTCATAAAAAGATGTTTTTGCATAAAAACGCCTTAGCACAAAAAAGATCCGAATACCGACCTTTAGGTTGGAAAAATTTTGGCGAATGCTCCATCCGCTTGCGGAGGGGTAGTCAAAATTTAGGATCTTTTTTACTTACACCGAATACAAAAATAATATATGCAGAGTCCCCGACTAATCCTGGAGTGCAGATATTGGATTTGGAAATGTTGGGCCAGATAGCAAAGAAGCATAATCTATTGTTGGTAATTGATAATTGTTTTGCCACGCCATATATTCAGCAACCTATTAAGTTTGGAGCTGACCTTGTGATTCATTCAGCGACCAAGCTAATAGATGGACAAGGGAGAGTTCTTGGTGGTGCAGTAGTAGGTAGAAAAGAATTAATAAGAGAGGTATATCTATTCGCTAGAAATACGGGGCCTTCGATATCACCATTTAACGCATGGATACTTTCCAAGAGTCTAGAAACACTTGCAGTAAGAATAGAAAGACATTGTGAAACTGCGATGAAAATAGCTACAGATCTAGAAAATCATCCAAAAGTAAATTGTCTCAAATATCCATTCCTTAAATCTCATCCTAAATGTGCTCTGGCGAAAAAACAGATGAAGTTGGGTGGTAATATCATTGCATTTGAGATCGAAGGAGGTTTGGATGCAGGTAGAAACTTTCTTAATAGTATAAAATGTGTTCTCTTACCGCAAACCTCGGCGATAGTCGAACTATAGTCTCTCATCTAGCATCTACTACTCACAACAAATTATCAGATAATGAGAAGGCTGAAGTAGGGATTACAAATGGAATGATACGGGTGTCTATTGGTTTAGAATGTCATGAAGATATTATGAAGGATATATTGGAGGCGTTAGATTAGGTAGAACAAAAAAGAGGCCACCCAGATCCTAGATCCGAACAGCCTCACGCTTGCTATATCTTTATGAAATTAAAACTCTGTCGCTTTTAAAGGAGCTCTTTTTTTAAGTGCATGCTTTTTATGCTTACACTTAGCTTTCCTTTTGGCGTTCTCTTTCATTTTTCTTTTTTCAGCTTTGAAGGTCGCTTGTTCTGCTGGAGTTATTATACCATCAGTATTTGCTACATTGCGCATTGATTTAAGGTGTTTCTTATGAGCTCTCTTCTTTGCTTTGACACGCATTTTTTGATTCCTTTTAGAAGCTTTTTCATCCTTTTCTATTCTGCGATCATCTAATTGTTCTGATTGTAGAACTTCTGATTGAGAGATTTGAGCTTCTGATGCGAATCCAATTGCCATTGTGAATACTGCTATTAATAATATTACCTTTTTCATAGTTGTCTGTTTTAGATTTAAGCCTTCATAGTTTAGAAACTGTTATTAAGATATTATCTTTTTATTTCTTCTATGGATATGAAAACTATTAATGTATTTTCGCTTCTTTGACGATAAGATCGACTTTAGGTTTAACACCAATATATTTCTTAACTGGATATTAACGTATGGATATTTCTAGAAAAAAGACGCTTGAACAGTTTAATCTAGCTTTTCAAATTGCGAAAAAAACCTTGAATGAAAAACAGCGAGTGGCTGTAGATCAGATATATGGTCCTGTTATGACGGTTGCCGGTCCTGGTACTGGTAAAACACAATTGCTTGCTGTCAGAATAGGAAATATACTTCAACAAACGGATGTAAATACAAATAATATCCTCTCACTTACTTTTACTGATTCAGGTAGTATAGCGATGAGAGAAAGGCTGAAACAATTTATCGGACCGGAAGCTTACAATGCTAATATTTTCACTTTTCACTCATTTTGTAATTATGTGATTCAGGAGAATATTCAGTTTTTTGGTGGGTTCAGAAATCTACAACTAGTATCAAATTTAGAGCTTGTGGATGTATATATAGAGATCATCGATGGATTTGCCGATGATCATCCTCTGAAACGATTCAAAGGGAATCTATACTACGAAGCGGATCGTCTTAAGAGCTTGTTTAATATTATGAAACAAGAGAAATGGACGACGGAAGAGATCGAAACAAACGTACAACAGCTCAAAGAATTCTACCATATAAAGGATTTGAGTGGAGATTATATAAATCCTAAATATTTGTGTAAAGCAAAACAAGTCGGTAAGCAAACAGGGACAATCTATGTAAAAGGAGAGATCAATGACGATAAAGTAGACAAGGAAATTGCCTCCTTCGAAGGATTAATAGCAGCTAGCAAAGAATTAGAAACATACAATAATATACTCGCCAAAAAAGAGAGGTATGACTATAACGATATGATCCTTTGGGTCATCAAAGTATTAGCAGAGAATGACGACCTGTTGGCATCTTACCAAGAGAGGTTTCAATTCATATTAGTGGATGAGTATCAGGATACAAACGGTGCTCAAAATGAGTTGTTATTCCTCTTAGCGGATAACCCTATTGATAATAAACCGAATGTATTCATTGTGGGTGATGATGACCAATCCATCTATAGATTCCAAGGAGCGAATATGAATAACATCATTGATTTCGCGGATAAGTACGACCCAGCAGAAATAGTACTTGATAATAATTATAGATCAGATCAGCGAATATTGGATTGGTCAAAGGCACTGATAGAAAACAACAACGAAAGACTAGTAAGAGTAAGACCACATCTCACTAAAGAATTGATAGAAAGTCGAGATAAAAGTAAAAATTTAGGTTCGGAACCCAAAGTCTATCAATATAAAAATATTGCTCAAGAAGAAATAGGTATCATCACTGATATCATGGCAAAGAATGAAGCTGGTGTTCCCTTGAATGAAATAGCTATTATATACAGGAAACATAGAAATGTAGAAAATATTGTAAAATACCTTACCCTAAAAGGTGTGCCGCTTAACATCAAAAGAAAGGTGAACGTCCTCAAAGAAGGAGAAGTAAAACGACTTATTTCTGTTCTAAAATATATAATGGCAGAAGTTGATAGGCCTTTCTCAGGAGATAAGTTTTTGTTTGAGATGATGCACTTTGATTATTTTGGTATAACTCCAATGGATGTAGCCTTGGTAAGTGTCTATTGTTCGAATAGAACTGACCAAAAAGAAGATGATAAAAGATGGAGAATCGTCATCAATAATGTGGAGAGTCTTAAAAAAGCTGGGGTTGAAGATGTGACAAACATTGTAAAATTCAGTGATGCACTTGAGGGGTGGATCAAGGATATACCAAATGTAACGGCTCAAGTGTTATTCGAACGGATATTGACAAGAGGCGGGGTATTGGATGATATATTAGCGAGTTCAGATAAAGTATGGAGGCTCCAATTGGTAAATACTTTTTTCAATTTTATTAAGGAGGAGTCTTCTAGAGAGGAAAATGTTACCATGCCTCAAATATTAGATATGATTGAAAAAATGGAGGATAATAAGATAGATCTCCCTTTGAGTAAAATTATATTCTCCGAAAAGGGCATTCATTTCCTTACTGCTCATGGATCAAAAGGACTAGAATTCAATCATGTATATATTCTTAATGCTGATACTAGCAATTGGGTAGCTAGGAATTATGGAGGTGGTGGAAAATATTCTTATCCTAAAACTTTGGTGCCAGCCTCCGAGCAAAGTGATGTAGAAGACGACAGAAGACTTTTTTATGTAGCAATGACACGTGCACGAGATTTCTTAACTATTACACATTCTGATTTCAATGATAATGAGAAGGCGCTAGAACCTGCAAGATTTATAGCGGAAATAACAACTAAAGAGGAAGACATTGTCCAGAAAACAGTTGAAGATGACGTCGTTATTGAATATAAAGCTACCCTCATGCGATACGCTCAGGGAGAAATAAAACTTCTAGAGCATGATGAAATAGACAAAGTGCTACAAATATTCAAGATGAGTACAACAAGTCTCAATAAGTATTTGAAGTGCCCAATAACATTCTACTTCGAGAACATACTTCGTGTGCCTATGGCAAGGAGCGCTTCTAACGGGTTCGGTAATGCAATCCACTATGCACTAGAGATGTATTTCCGAGATATGGAAGCTGATCCAAGTAGAGCTATCCCAGATGAAGAGATTCTGCATACCCATTTCAGAATTGGAATGAAAAAGTATCATTCACATTTCACAGCCAAGGAAAGAGAACTGAGCGAAGTAAGAGGTAAGATCTTACTGTCAGAATACTTTTTAGAGTATAGTGGGCAATGGACTCTACCTAGAAAATTCGAAATGGAATTTGATATCAAAACTGAATACGGAGGAGTTCCTATTTCTGGAAAGTTAGATCAAGTTGCAGTATATGATGATCATCTTCAAGTGATAGATTATAAAACAGGGCGATACGATTCAGCAAAGCTAAAAGGGCCAACTGGAGATGAAGATCCCGGTGGAGACTATTGGAGACAGATCGTATTCTATAAGTTGTTGTTAAGAGGTGAAGATCGATTACGGCAATCTATGAGATCGGGAGTGATGGATTTTGTAGAAAAGCAAAAAGATGGCCGATTCCAAAGAAGAAAATTTGAAGTTGAAGAATTTGAAATGGAAATCGTAGGTAAACAGTTGGTTGATTCTTATGCAAAGATCAAAAACCATGAATTCTCGACTGGTTGTGGTGAAGAAAATTGTAAATGGTGTAATTTTGTAAATGAAAATATGCCTGTGTCTTACCTGATAGAAGGAGATGCAGAGGACTAATTGTCAAGTTCATTTATCAATGATTGAAAATATTTTGCGGCATCTATCATACGGTTACCATACCAACTGAAGTATTCTCCATCGACCAGAAGAATTTTACATTCTGGAAAATGTACTTGTAATTCGTCTATGTGCTGTTGCTTAAATGGAAATGGCTCAGATGATAAGAATATATAATCTGGTTGTCTGGATTTGATCTCTTCAAGCGTCAATTCTGGATATCTTGTGTGGTCTTTACAGATGTTTTCGAACCCACAGATTTCCAACATACTATGAATGTAAGTATCATTCCCGATTGACATATAGGGCTTCTGCCAAATAAGATAACAGACTTTTGCTTTCTTTAGTGTTGGTTTTAAGTTAGAGAAAAGTTCTTCTATTTCTTCGATGATTGAAGTAGCTTTATCTGCCGTATTAGTCATAAGCCCTATATCATCAATGGCAAAGATGGCTTGCTTAAAATTTGCGATTTCTGTTAAATGAACTTTACAACTTTGCTTTAGAATCTCGATGTCTGCTTTTGTATTTTCCTCTTTATTAGCAATGATGAGGTCAGGCTTCAGATCAATTATCTTTTGAATGTTGATATTCTTCGTCCCTCCAATCTTTGGGATCGATGTTACTTTATCAGAAGGATGAATGCAGAATTTGGTTCTACCCACGATCTGATCTTCTAAACCTAAGTGGAATAGTAATTCTGTAAGAGATGGAACTAGGCTGACAATGTTCAAGATTTATATTTTGTTCAAATCTAAATAATATCTCGCGAATGCTAACTCCCAGTTCACGAATAATATTGGGGTAGTCGTCGGAAACCAATTCTTAAACTGGGCTATATCATCTTCATTTGTAGTAGAAATTCAATAATAACACTAAATTTAAATCTATGAATAAGTTAGTTGGCTATACGGTATTGGTGCTTGGGACGTTAGGATTCTTATTGGTTTTCGGACTTGTAAAGTCTGAAATGAAAGAAATTGTTTATGAGAAAAATGGATTACAATTTGAATACCTCAGTAAAGGCAAGGCGATCATTCCTACTGCTGATATTCAATTCTTTTCTTCTCAAGAAGGTCAAGAGATAACTATGTACATGAATGCAGGTTACGGGAATAAAGGGCTGTGGACGAACCTCAGTGTCTTTAAAACTAATGATGCAAATGGAAATATTCACACTCTAGCTACAAAAGCATTAAACGGGCAGGTTTCCGATTCATTAATTATGAATTTAGACAAGAATGCGATGATAGATTTGATAGCATCATTGAAAGATTATAGAGGTGCAAAGCTTTCAAGATACAATGCAGAATCAGGATGGTTTGGATATGTGGACGATACGGTTATTATTTTTGTATTATTTGGCTTCTTATTTGTTTTTATTTGTTTGACTATAAATAGTCTAACTTACTACCTAAGTAAAAAAGTTAATAGTAAGATAGAATGGTTAATTCCCGGAATACTTGCATTTTTTCTAGCTTATCATTCTACTTTACCTGGATTTTCCATCTGGGCACCATTTTCTGAGAAGCTTAATTGGAACATTAATTTTACAACCATATTTTTATCGTTTTTAGTATTTAGGTTCATCATAAAGAAGTCACAAAAGCTAGAATTTTATGACCAAGAGGTAATTAAGTTTTTTACGATTATTATTGCAACATATGCAATTGGTTTTATTTGCAGTCAGATCGGCTTTAATTTTGAGTCTAGAAAGTATAATAATATATTCATGATATATAACCATGGCCCACACCCAATAGTAATAGGAATGACGATCTCATTAGCAGCTGGAAATCTTCTAGCCAATCTTGTAAGGAGAATGATAAAAATGAGAGGATCCGAAAAATTACTTAAAAAGACAGAACTTGCTCTAGGTAAGTCATCAGCTAATCTACAATCACTACAATCAACCATCAATCCACATTTCCTATATAATTCTCTAAACTCTATAGCTAGTGCAGCAAAAGTAGATGGAGACAAAACAGAAAGAATGGCCTTGGCACTTTCGTCCTTTTATAAATATATAACCAATAAAAGCAATGAAAGTATTACTACTCTTTCAGAAGAACTAGAAATGCTAGAAAATTATCTAAAAATAGAGAAAATTCGATTTGAAGAGGTTCTGAAAGTTGATCTTGATATTAACTCCAATGCTTCGGAATGTAGATTACCAAGACTATTGCTGCAGCCGTTGGTAGAGAATGCTATAAAATACGGTTATAATGAAGATGGAATCAGTGTGAAAATAACAGCAGAAAAAGTAGATGGTCAACTTAATGTAAAAATCTTTGATTCGGGAACTAAGTTTGGTCCAGACATGCAAATAGGATTTGGAATCAAAAGCGTAACACAAAAACTCGACTTGTTGTATCCCGAAAAACATACAATAGAATTTAAGAGTTCACCTTCGAAACATATACTGATTAAGATAGACCAAAATGAAATAAGATGAAAGCGTACGTAGTCGAAGATGAAAAGCTAGCAAGCAACAGATTAAAGCAACTTATACTTAATGGGATATATGATCTCGAAATAATAGGTGAGTCTCAGACAGGGAAGCAAGCAATAAAAGAAATTAATAAGCTTAAACCCGAATTAATCTTTCTGGATATCCAGTTATTGGACATGACCGGCTTCGATGTTTTGCAGAATCTTGTATATCAGCCATATATTATATTTACCACGGCATATCATCAATATGCAATAGATGCTTTTGATCATTTTGCTGTGGATTATCTACTTAAGCCTATCGAGCAAGATAAATTTAATAGGTCATTGAATAAATTGCTAAAAATGAAGGATAAAACCTCAATGCAGTCTTACGATTCGGTAAATACATTAATCAAACAAAAAGCAACCAAAAGAACCTCATTTTCAATTAGGAAAAATGATAAAATTACTCTAGTCGATATTGATAATGTAGCGTGGATAAAATCGGAGGATAAATATGTGAAAATTGGAGTAAAAAATGGCAAAACCCATCTTCTCAATAAAACATTAAAACAGCTAGAAAATGAGCTTCCTGAATCTTTCTTCAGAATACATAGATCATATATTATCAATAAAGATTTTGTCTTCGAAATACACAAATATTTCAAAGGAAGATATGTTTTTAAATTAAATGATAATGATAGATCATCAATCACATCGAGTGCATCCTACTTGATAGGAATAAAAGAAAAATTTGATTTGTAGACTTAGATTACTCTGATACTGTCCTTGATAGATTGGATAAGATCTGGAGATACTGAAGACCTTTTTACATTGTTTTTGATGTAATCCCTGAACGTCTTTTCTTTGTTAAACATCTTACTGCATTTAGTATCAGAGCTTACTTGTTCCAAGAGCGTCGAACTCTCTTCTTGTGATAATGCATTGTCAAAATAAAGATTGATTTTACTTCTGAGGCTTCCAGTATTCTCCTGATTTCTCATAGACTTTCAGTTTATTTTCATGCTTAAGGTAGCAAAGTATTATTTTGATTAACAATAAGCATCAGAATAATATATTGACCATTACATATTATGTAAATTATTGCTTGGTAAATATAACAAATTAAAACATATATGGGTCGTACCCATTAAAAATAATGAAACACATTTCAAAAATCATTCTTCTTCGTCGCCAGACTTCTGTCTAGTTCCACGCTTATCTTCGTATCCCATCTTCTCAGCATAAGCTTTTAGCTTTTCTTTGAGCATATTTCTTGCTCGGAACAGCCTAGACCTTACTGTACCAATCGGTACGTCAATAATTTTTGAAATTTCCTCATATGTGAATCCTTCGATATCACATAAAAGAATAACAGTACGAAAATCTATAGGAAGAGAATTTATAGCGATTGTGACTTCGTCACCCATCATATTCTCAAAGATTTCCTGCCTCAGATCTAGATATTTCGAACTCGATGCACTATCACTATTTTGATATGAAACGATGTCTTCAAAATCTACTTTCTGTGGACGCTTACTTTTCTTACGATACTCGTTGATGTAGGCGTTTTTCAGAATTTTAAACAACCAAGCTTTGGCATTAGTTCCCTGATCGTATTTTTCTATGAATCGGTGCGCCTTCATGTACGTCTCTTGTACAAGATCATTGGCGTCTTCTTCATTATAAGACAGGTGATATGCGAAAGTTTTTAAAGCGTCTATATGCGGGAATAATTCTTCCTCAAAGACGATTTGGTTTCTTGTTTTTTTACTCACTAACTTGAAGGCTCTATAATTTTAAATGGTGTAAAAATTAATTGTTTATTACACCTGAGATAGAAAATACTCTATTCTCATATGTAAACATACAATTTTAAATTAATTTATGTTCCCCAAGTGGCAGAACACATTGGGAGGACGTAATAAAAGCGCTGAAAGTAACAGGTTTGTTTTAGGAATGTAAATTTGTTAGTAATAAAACCTACAACTTAAGATCGATATCTTTTGATCCTCTACCGTGTATATCAGTCGATGTTATTTCGAAATTCTACGAGCCCAACAACCAATATAATTGCCTCTTAAGAGTTCGGGTTTCCCTAACCCAGTTAACGGATTTCTAATTGTATTCTTTATTTAAATTATTTTTTTTTTAACAAGTTCCTTATTATTTTTTTTGCCAATAGATATAATCCTCGCCGCCATCTAAATATCATGATAATTCTATGATTCGATTTTTTTATTAGTTGAATGCAGGGAAACCATGTTTACTCCATTTATAGAATCTTCAAGAGTTCTATCTAATCGCTCTTTATTTTTGTAGAACTCATTAAATAGAGTGTCTCTTCCATGCTATTGTATTCTTTTAAAGAAATTACAACAACATCTTTATCTGCGGACCTTGAGATGATTAGCTTTTCATCTTTGTCTGTTAATTGGTCTAATGTCTCTTACTTAACGATTTTCTGAATTCAGGCACATTTTTTACTTGAATTCAAGCAATCACAAGAGATGTATTTTTATTATGTACAGAGTCGGGTACGGAATAGTTCAGTTGTTGTAAGCTAATATCTTTCCTACCCCTTCATAAAACTTCGACTACTTACCCCATTTTCAGAATACACGGACATAAAATATAATCCATCCATCAATTCTGATATTGGTACTATCATTTGTTCTCCAACAGGATTCGGAAGATTCATTATTTTTTGTCCAACTGAATTATGAACGGTTATAGCCTTTACCTCACTATACTCTGGAAGATAGACATTGATTCTATCAGATGCAGGATTTGGTCCGAGCGTCCAGTCAGACGCTAGGGCAATATCTTCTGTATCTACAGATTCCCCAATATTGAATTTGAATTCCGCTATTCCAGCACATGAGGCAGATGGATCCCAAGTTGAGATTACAGTCACCAACATATATTGCACATTAACATTTTGTAACGATGTCCCTTCTGATCCTGTATACTTCCACGAGCCGGGTGCTTTTTCTAGCGTAATCGGACCGACAGTTGTCCAGTTAATCTGGTCAGTTGAGTAGTCGATCAATATATCTTTTGCACCTAATCCAGTTTCTCCCCATACATTGTGATTCCAGTATTGGATAGTATCAATAGGGTAGGCTTCTCCAAAATCATATAAGATCCAATGTTGATCGCCACGCTCAGGGATTGGACCTACACTTGTACTGCAAGAGAACCATCCTTGATTTTTGAATGTGCTGTGTCCATCATCAAAGCATTGCGCAGAGATTGTATTTATACCTGTTGAGATGATCAATGTGAGTATGAAAGTCTTTATATAAGTAGTCATTTTTTTAAATTTAGTTTTCGTCTTGTACAAACAACAAGGCGATTAAGCAGTTAAGAGATTTTGCGGTTCAGCAGTTTAATGTGATTCAGCAATTAGAATCTACATAAGAAAGCCCAAAGGTTTCTCACCGGAAGCGACATCATAGAAATTTCCAATATTTGGAAATACTTGATTCAGGTCATTGGGTGATATCCCGAACCAGAGTGCCATTTCAGCAAAGTATTCATCTGCACTTGTTGTTGGCAATAAGATGCCACTTCCTAAATCTAAATCTGAGCCTAAACTTAATACTGGATAGTCACCATACATCTTTTTACCATTTACTGCTCCTCCCATTACTATAGCGTTGCCACCCCAAGCATGATCTGTTCCGTTTCCATTAGAAGTAAGCGTTCGTGCAAAGTCAGATATCGTAAACGTTGTCACGCAATCGCTCACTCCAAGTTCTTCTGTAGCTGCGTAAAATTCGCTAAAAGCATCATCCACTGTTTTCATCAGTAGACTATGATTATTGATTAATTCATCGTGATTATCAAATCCTCCGATGTCAACATAGAATATTTGTCGTTTCGCACCTAACTGTTCTCTAGAAGCAATAGAGCGGGCTACCATTCTCATTTTTTGAGATAAATTGGTATCTGAGAATTGGGTGTTTATTGTTGTGCCTTCTACCGCACTATTAAATATTTCATTGCTTTCTACACTTCTTTTCAGTACACCATTGTATGAATTGCGAAATATATCTTCATAATTTTGGCTCATCATGTCAGTCACATCTTCTTTCATTAGATTGAAAAAAGGTTCGTCAAAGTCAAAACCCACGATACTGACACCTCCGCTCGCATTGATAGCATACTCTGTCACATCTTCACCTCTTTGGAAAACATTGTTACCTCCTAATGAGATATTCATAGATACTCCTACATCTTCGTTCATGCTTTTGAGAATATCTGCCATCTTACCTCCCCATCCTGTGGTAGTTCTATCTTGAGGAAAGGCGGTCTGCCAGTGCATGATCTGATCCGAGTGAGAGAGAAGTCCAAGAGGCACTTTTACATTTCCCATTTCTAATCCTGGTTTTGTGACAGGCTCAACAAGCGTACCTACATTGCTTACAAATGCCGCTTTGCCTGATTCGAAAATATCTCTTAAACCTGTCATGGACGGGTGTAGCCCAAAATCTCTACCATCAGTGATTTCAGGATTGATAGGAAGGATTTGATTTTGAGGAATGGCGAGATTTGATCTAACTGCAGCATATTCAGCATACTCTGTATTGCCTCTTGGGATGAGCATATTATAAGAATCATTTCCTCCACTTAACTGTATGCATATTAGTGCTTTATAATCATTCCCTGTGGTGCTTGTACTGCCCATGATGGCATTCATAGCCTTAAGGTTGATCAGAGAATTATACAAGGTACTTGTGCCCAATGCAAGACATGGAAGACTCCCCATGAATTTACGTCTAGAATATTTATGATGTGACATATTTTCTTTTTTTTGAATTTCAGATAAGAATTTTGATGATTTTCTTCTCGAAAAGCATCATTTCATAATGACAAATTCGGGATTGATCATTACTAAAAACAATCCGTATAATGCTCCTGACATAGGATCAAGTATGTTGGTTTCTTTCATACTATCAATAATTCTTTCTTTTGTTGTATCGCTCAAAAGTCCATTAGCAATAGTAATGTCAAGATAATCGATCCATTCTTCAGGGTTTGCCGCTAGTTCAACCATGTATGGGTCCGAAAGAATTGCTGCATATGCTTCATTGTCAGGAACCCACTCGATAAAGCTAGGTTCATTCAAGATGTTTGGTAGTCGAGCATAATTTGGAAAGTCTTGAAACCTTTCATTAAAATAATCTGTCAACAAGGCTAGCATCATATAATTCACATAATTTGATGAAGTGGATGAATTCAGTATTTGAAATTCTGGGCCAACGATATCTTCATACGCGAACTCGGAATCAGGAACATAATCTGGCGAATAAAAATTGAATACTGTAGGAGCGCCCATCGGATGCTGACCTGCTTGTATCTCAAAGAAGGAAGCAGAGTTCCAGAAAGTACCATTTGGTGCTTCAGCTTTTAACCCTTTGAGCATTTGTGTCAGTCGTAGGATAGGCGCTCGTAACATTCCATTTCTAATATCTGTAGTCCAATAACATTCTAATGCTTCATCATCTAGAAGAATAGCTTTTGTCATCGCTCCTAAATCTCCTCGGATACCATTTCCGTTATCTGCAAATATGCCAGCTACTCTTGATATGTATTGTGGAGATGGATTAGATTTTACCAATCTTTGTATAAGTCTTAGGGCCAAAAATGGGCCTACATTATCATGATTAAATATGTGATCGATTGCATCATTTATATCCTCCATACCAGTTTGCCCAGCTGAAATGGTATGATTTCCTATGATCGTTTTTTCTCCTGGTTCATGCCAGAATGGATACATTACCATAGGGTCAATAAGAGAGTAATTATTATATGGTCTTCCAAATTCGACTGGAGAAGTATCATTATCATCTGCCCATTTACTCCCACTTAACCCTGTGAATACTTTTGCTAAACCTTGAATGTCATTATTGTCATAAGTTGGAATCCATAAGCCAGTATTTGGATCTATTTTCCTGCTACCATCTTGATTTAGTTCATATAGTCCGATGCTGAACAGCTGCATGATTTCTCGAGCATAATTTTCATCTGGACGGATATTTAAATCTGGAAATGTTTTGGGATTATTTATATGACTAAGGTAGAACCCCATAGCCGGATGTAAAGTAGTTTCGGTGAGTATATCTTTATAATTCCCAAACGCATTTCGTGTAAGTAAGTCATAGAAATTTGCTAGTGCATGTGGAGATTGGTTGAGCATAGATTTATCTGATATAACCACAATTTCGCTCAGTGCCAATGCGACTCTTTGTCTAAGGAGATCTTGTCCATATCTCATATTATGAGACCAAGAATATCGAAAGTAACGAGCATCCAAGTTAAATAGTAATGGACATGCCACACCAAACTCATCCATACAAGCAAAGTATGCAGTGAAGATTTTATCGATTGTAGGTACAGTTAAATTTTCTCCTTCAATAGTTAGTTGATCATCGATCCAAGATTCGATTCCATTTTCAGTTAGGTTCTCTACATCTTCGATTGTATATCCAAGTGTAGCATGCGCTAAAAATTTAGAAGATCCTTGGATGTCTAGTTCATAACCCTCTCCATTGACAGAATTGATGGGACTAGATTCACTATCACTACTGGTTGCTGTGACTCCTATTGCATGACCAGCACCTATATAGTCATCATATTCTTGAGAGATGGAAATGAAGGGAGCTAGAAAAATGAAAATAGTAAGTAAGTAACTTTTCATATTTGCTTGTTTTCAATAAATAATTTGGGTTCTATATTATTGAGACAAGTTAGAAATATATTACCCTACTTTAATTTGAAAAAAATATTTTTCTGAAGCGTTGAGGTAAGAAATTAAAAATTTGGTCAGGTTAAATTTTTTGATAGAAATTTGAATATTTGGTAATCGTGTTTTTGATATTGATATCACGATCTATCTTCAATTTTGCTGCTTTAGAGAAATCTTCTAAAGCATGACGATTTTTATATGCTACCATAATATTATCAGCGAGATCTTGAGGGTTTTTATTTTTGAAAATAAATCCATTTATCATATTGTCTACCAGTGGCCTATTGCCTTCAATGTCTGAGATTATAGGCACGACACCTAGAGACATTGCTTCGATTACACTTTTGGTCAATGCTTCACTGCCAATTGAAGGACAAATAGACACATCACAGGATGCAACAATATTTAATGAATCCTTCCTAAATCCAAGGATATGAATTTTGTCTGCTATTCCAGATTTTTTAATGAGTTTTGGAATGGGTGATTTTTCCATTTTTTCTCCTATCACTATTAGATTAATATTTACATCTCTCGGGATTAGCTTCATCGACTTTAGTAAGATGTCAATACCTTTTACAGTCCTATTGTTAGCGACAGTAACTAAGAGTAAGCTATTTTCTTTTAAACCTATTTCAGATCTAATATCATATGCATTTACATTTACATACCAATCAATATCATGCCCCTTCAATATAGTTACTGGTTTGCTAGAATTCATAAAAGGTACTGCCAAAAACTTCTTCCTAATTTCTTCAGAATTACAAATCACGTAATCTATCCTTGGATGAAAAAACTTGAAATAATTTAATGGATTCCACCACTCCATATTTGCTGACGCGCCTCTATAGATAACAATTTTTATATCTTTTTTCTTTGCTGCCCGAATTCCATTCCGAATTGCTTTATTATTAAAAAGATGTAGGATGTCATATTTATTCGTTTCAAGTTCTTTCACTAGAATTTTAATGAATTCTTTATCGTATTTCTTTTTAGGGTGTTTGCGAATAACCCGAATACCAACTTCTTCAAACTGTTCAATATATTCAGTATCAGAAAAAGTCATGATTGTGATATCAAATCCTAGTTTTTTTAATACTATGAATATCTCGGCCTCAGGGCGAGCAGTGTGACGACCACGGTAGTTTGATACAACTAGGATGTTTTTCATTTACCAAAGATAGAATTTAGTAGTAGGTTAAAAAAAAGACCTGACAGAATACAATTTCTATCAGGTCCTAAATATTATTTTAAGTAATCCTTACAACATTTCGTAAATACCAGCAATACCTTGCCCACCTCCTACACAGGCTGTGACCATTCCGTATTTTCCACCAGTTCTTTTGAGGTCATTCATCACTTGGATGGACAACTTGGCTCCTGTACATCCTAGTGGATGACCTAGTGCGATCGCCCCACCATTGATATTTGTCTTTTCTGGATCTAGGTCAGCTTGTCGGATTACAGCTAATGCTTGTGTTGCAAATGCTTCATTCAACTCTGTTAAATCAATATCTGACTGCTTCAGTCCAGCTTGCTTGAGTGCCTTTGGTATAGCTACACATGGTCCGATACCCATATAAAGAGGATCTACACCACCCACAGAACAAGATACCAGTCTTGCAATCGGCTCAAGGTTTAATTCCTTTACCATTAGCTCACTTACAACTAGTACAAAAGCGGCACCATCAGAAATCTGAGAACTATTACCCGCAGTTACCACACCGTTCTGCTTGAATACTGGCCTTAGTTTAGCTAAACCTTCTTTTGTAGTTGATCTTCTAACTCCTTCATCCATCGTTACGGTATGAGAAGATTCTACCCTCTGACCATCTTCGACGAAGATATCTTCCACAGTGATTGGTACGATTTGATCATTAAAGTATCCAGAGTCTATTGCTACGGCTGCTTTGTCATGAGATTTTGCTGCAAATGCATCTGCTTCTTCACGAGTGACATTGTACTTTTCCGCTACTGCTTCTGCAGTAGCACCCATACCTACATGATAATTAATATTATTCATCGCAGCTTTGTAACTAGGCGCGAGTTTATATCCTGTCATAGGGATTATACTCATACTTTCAGTTCCTCCAGCTGCATAGATATGGCCCATTCCAGCCTTGATCTTTGCAACAGCAATTGAGATTGTTTCTAATCCTGATGCACAGTATCTATTGACAGTCATACCAGCTACTTCTTGTCCGAGTGCTCTGGCTCCGATAAGACGACCTATTTGTAGCCCCTGCTCTCCTTCTGGATTTGCACAACCAACGATAACGTCATCGACTGTTTTTGGATCTACATTTGGAACTGATGCCAATAGATGCTTTAAAACATCCACTGCTAAATCATCTGAACGATAATTTTTAAAACCTCCTCGTTTGGCTTTGCCTACGGGAGATCGAAAACCCTTAACTATATATGCTTCCATTGTTTAAATTTAGATGTTTAGACATTTCGACTTTCGACATTTCGACTTTTTTAGAGTCGATTTATTAAAAAAGTGACGAAATGCTTAGAAAGGCTATGGAAATCCAAAACGGGATACTATATCCATTGTCTTTCTTTAGTTTTTTAATCATTCCTCTGATCAATCTTTTTTGATCAGTCATATACTTCTCAGACTCGTTTAAGTCATCGCTATTGATATATTTTAAGTCGAAAGCCAAATAAATTTGCGATTCAGCTTCGCACAAAGAACCCATAGATATATTCAAAAACCTCAGAAATTGAGCGTCACTTTCATAACCACTCCCCTCCGCAATATTTGAAGACACTGAAACTATACTCCTTCTTAACTGGCTAGACAAACCATATAATTCCTCTTTAGGAAATTTATTAGTAAGACTATACACTTTTAGATTATTAGTCCGAGAGACTTTCCATAAGTCCATCTTTTTATAATTATGCTTCATAATATTTATTTTGTATCTAAAAATTAAGAAGTGAAGTGACCAAAAGTCGAATTGTCTATAAGCTTCAGCGGTCGAATAATCGAAAAGCGAAGCGATCTAAAAATCTAATTCCTCAACGGCTTATTATTCATCAGCATATACTGTATGCGATCCAATGTTTTTTGATTTCCTAAGAGTTCTAAGAATCCTTGTTTTTCGATTTCAAGTAAATACTGCTCATCTACTTGTTGACTTTGTGTCAAATCTCCTCCGCATAATACATATGCAACTTTTCTGGAGATTTCCACATCATAATCTGACATGTAATTTCCTAATTTGAATTCATTGATTGCAGTATACAATGTAGACAATGCACCTCGTCCTAGAACAGTTGGCTTCTTCGGAACTGGTGGAGTATAATCATGTGCTAATTTGAGTACTTCTTTTTTAGCTTCTGCTAATACCCTTGAAGTATTAACGACAACTCTATCTCTATGTGGAAGAAGTGTTCCATTGTTGAATCCTTCATGACCAGATGTCGAAACAGAAGCGGTAGCTATTGCTTTCAATTTTTCGATCATAGTTGGAATCTGTACATCTCCTTCGAAAAATGACTCAGATGCTCTAACTGCAAATTCTTTAGTGCCAGCTCCTCCAGGAAGAAGACCTACGCCTACTTCTACAAGTCCGATATAAGATTCTGCAGCAACTACTGCTGCATCACAGTGCATGAGAATCTCACATCCACCACCAAATACATATCCTTGTGTAGCACATACAACTGGAATTTTAGAATATCTAATATTCATATTGATCTGTTGGAATCCGTGAACCATTTTTTCCAATGTGTCGAAGTCTTTCTGCATCGCTATCATGCCGACAGCCATCAGGTTGGCACCTACTGAGAAGTTTTTATCATTATTTCCAATCACGAGACCTTTCCAATCCCCTTCTTCGGCTATTCTAAGTGCTTCTAACATTCCTTCGCCAGTTCCTTCACCTATTGTGTTTGCTTTAGAAGTGAATTCGAAACATAATACACCATCACCAATATCGTGTAGGGTGCATTCAGCATTTTTATATACGGGCGCTTGACCTCTATAATTATCTAAGTGTAGAATTTCTTCTGTACCAGGTATTATTTTATATGACTTGCTTGAAATGTCATAGTATTTCTTCTGACCGTCTTCAGTCTTATAGAATGAAGTATGACCAGCGTCGATCATTTGGTGTATCCACTTAGGGAATGATTCGCCGATTGCTTCTCCTTGAGCAACACCCTCTTTAAGTCCGATCATATCGAAGAAGTGGAAGGGGCCGTATGTCCATGCATAACCTGCCGTCATTCCATTGTCTATGCTATAGATATCGTCTGATATTTCTGGGATTCTATTCGCGGCATATGCTATAGTCCCTAGAAGGAATTCTTTAATGAACTTACCATCATTTGATTCCAGCGCCATCATATCCTTGATACGCTTATCCATGATTTCGACCTTCTTTCCGATACCGATAGCATCCAGTCTTGGTTTGATAGATGGTTTATATTCTAATGTTTCGAGATCTAGTGCAAGGATTATTCTCTTGCCTTTGTCATCTCTATCTTTAGTCTTTTTATAATATCCGTGTCCAGTCTTATCTCCTAAGAATTTGTTTTCAAGTAAAAAATCTATGAATTTTGGATTACCCGCAGCTTTTACTTTAGCTACATATTCATCATCAGGACAGTTATCAACTACGCCTTGAGTTACTTTTACACTTGTATCCAATCCAACGAGATCTATTAATCTGAAGCTTCCTGTATTTGGCATAGCCAGTGGAGCACCAGTCAACTTATCTACTTCCTCGATTTTGAGATTGTACTTTTGCGTTAGTTCCAGTACTTTATTTCCAGTATAGAATCCTATTCTATTAGCTATAAATGCAGGTGTATCTTTACACTTTACAGATTGCTTACCGAGGTATTTGTCTCCATACTCCATCCAAAAATCAACGACAGCTGGGTCAGTTGACGACTGAGGAATCACTTCGAATAATCTCATGTATCGAGCAGGATTGAAGAAGTGTGTTCCACAGAAATTTTTGATGAAATTCTTTGTACGACCATCCGCCAATTGATAGATTGGAATACCAGAAGTGTTAGACGTAACTAGAGAATCAAACTTTCTGTACTTATCTACTTTTTCAAAAATCTGCTTCTTGATGTCCAACCTTTCGATTACTACCTCGATGATCCAGTCACAGTCACTGATCTTTTCGAAATCGTCCGTGAAGTTTCCTGTAGTTATTCTAGATGCGAACTTCTTATCATAAAGAGGTGCAGGCTTCGACTTCAATGCTGCTTTGAGCGCGCCGTCTACTATGCTGTTTCTTGCTGCTTTGATGTTTTTCTTGTCGTCAGGTAGATCAAAAGGTACTATGTCGAGCATAATCACCTCTAGACCAATATTGGCAAGATGGCAAGCTATCCCTGATCCCATTACTCCAGAACCTAAGACGGCTGCTTTTGCTATTCTTCTAGCCATATGTTATTTTATTTTGTGTTGTTAATCTTTGAATGTACAATATAGCGATATCAACTCGCAAGTATTGTTGTTTGTTTTGCAAATATAGAAAATTTAACTCTGAGTATAGTTTTTAGATGAGCTATTTAACATAAAGGATTGATTGGTTTATGGAAAGAAAGACAATATTGGGCCTTTAGGTATATATAAGGAGTACTTGTATTTATGACATTAAACAATCATTTAAAACTAATAAATGAAATTATGATTAGAATTTTAACACCTTTTTTGATGTGCCTTTTATGTTTATCACAAGTTCTTGGCCAATCTGATTACTTAGTCACAGAGGTCAATACTCAAAATTATTCTGATGGTGACCTGACAGATCAGGATACTACCATTTATAGTTATGATAGCCAAGACAGAGTTATAACTGCGCAATCATTAACTAGTCTTACGCAATATTCATATGATGGAAATATTAGTACTTGGGATTATTTTCTATTACCTGGTATGACATTTATCAATCGTGTAATCCGTATCTCAAATGATGACGGGTTTCCCATTGTTTATTCTTCTTATAATGGGACAATTGACAATCTAGTTGAATCTAATGTAGATAGTATTTTTAGAAATGCTGAAAATCTTATTCTTAATGATGTTAGTTATTTTAATCTTGGCAATGGATTAAGTAAGACCTCTGAAAGATCATATACATATAATACAAATGGTAGTCTTTCATCAGAGGAAACACGCCAATATTATGATGACGAGATAGTTTATAGAAATAATGTTATCACGACATATAATTTTGAAGGGTATAGAGAAAGAGTAATAGATATAACTGAGGATGTTCTTATAAATACTGAGTATTCTGATACAACAAATTATTTTTATGAAAATGGTGGTTTAGAGAGCACAGTAAATAAAAATTATGGGTCAGACGGGTTCAGGTACTGTGAAAAAAAAGAATATAGTCAGGTGAATCTGTTAGAAACTGTCTTAACTGGCCGAGCAAATGATCTTAATTGTATTGATTATAATCCCACTAGATTAAGGGAAGATCTACTAAATGAAAAATTAATTACGGGAATAGAGAATGGCAAGACATATGAATTTGATGAGTTTGAAAATCAAGTAATTTATTCTGAAATAGAATATCTGCAAAATGGCATTTTGGGTGATGATGAAATTAGTGTTAGTTCATCTTTAATATTTTATGAAGATGAAATGGAAGCATACAAAACAGAAAGAAATGTTTTCTACAAAAAAGCTGGACTAGTTGCGAATGTAAATATTCTCCTTAGTGAAGAGTTAGTAATCTATAATAACCTTGTAGAAAAAAATAGCTTAGTATCTTAAAAGGCGAAGGACATAGAGTTTAACAGTTTCAGAGTGGTGAACATATCTGGTCAAACTGTTAAACATGAACCTATTGTTGATAAAATAAATCTTTATTTTAATTCCCCTAACATATCAGGAATATACTTTGTCCAACTCTTTAACGGGAAAACGCCTGTTACCCAGCCGGCAAAACTAATTGTCATGTAGATTTTGCATAATAAGAAAAATCAAAACGGGCTGACTGGGAAACTTGTCAGCCCGTTTTGATCTCAAACAATAAATAGGATTGTAATCTTTTCTGGTTTTGTCCAACTAGTATAAAATTGGTAGCAAATGAAACAACTCATAGAATGCTTGGTTAACTTTTTTTATGGCAATATTAGTTACATAATTGAAGATAATTCCACAAGAATAAAATTTGCTATTCCAACTTTGATTGTCACTTTTAAAGGAAGTATTCCAATTTCTTAATAACCAAAATTTATATTATGAAGTAGTGGTGTCCGCTTAAAATTCAAGATGATGATAAATTGCCATTCAAAGCCTTATGTATAGGTTATAGCAAATCGTTTTGAGAAATAGAACCCCTGTGGTTCAATATGATCACTAAATTAAGCACTTGAAAATTTCAATTTGAGCTGTTTTGATACAATATGCTCCTTTTTCTTCTCTGACCACGATTTTTCTGGATTATTGAGAAATTTCACAGCATCAATATAGCTCATAATATGTGTCCTTAGCATTGATACCATATTAGAAAATGCCCATTTCCTAGTCACTTTTTTCTTTAGTACTTCTATTAGTAGCATAACGATATGAGATACCCATATTTGTATTTCAATTGTATTTTGATTGTCTCCTAGAAAGTACTTGAGAGGAAAATTTTGTTTTAATTTCCTAAAGTATGTTTCTATATACCATCTTCGTTTATATATGTTTGCGATCACCTCAGCCTCTATATCTAGGTTGTTACACATGAATACATATACTTTGTCTTTCGCTGTATCGTAAAAAGCTACTCTCCTTAACTTTAAACAGACAGGCTCCTTCTTGTCATTTTCAGTTTGGACAGTGACTATCTCATCTTTTATGATTCTGTCATCACATTTATCTGGGATATCTAGTTCTTCGAAAGACTCATATACTGCATTGTCTTTCATTCTTGTCACCATCGATATACCTTGTTGGGTCCAATTGTAGAACCGTCTGTAATCTATGTAGGCCTTATCGAAGCAAATAAAATCACCCTCTTCTAGTTTCAATTCGTCCAACAGGCACTTATCATGAGTGGCCGCACTGGTAAAATGAATGAAACTTGGTGCTGTTCTGTCTGCATCTATTACTGTATGAGCCTTAATTCCTCCTTTTTGTTTACCATCTATACGCTTGCGACCACTTG
>JBLHWH010000017.1:0-49729 GCA_047628935.1 Halioglobus sp.
TGTGGATGGGTTAGAAGATATGTCAAGCTACTGGGCATTCAAACCAAAAAATAGCAATCGAAACTTTAAAGACATATCTAATGGAGATAATAATGTTAAAGCTGCGATAGATTTAATCAATACCAATAGGTTGCCGTACTATTATTATTATTATTATTATTATTATTATTATTATTATGAGTTGTTAGAAGGTAAAACGATAGGTCGACTTTATATAACTAAAAGCTATAAAAAATTACCAACTGATCCAAATGCTACATCATTAAAACTTGAGAAGTTTTAATGAGTTGGGTCTAATAGATCAAAAAGATAAATCGTATTTAGAGTCTGCATTTCAGAAGAATAAAAACTGGGATTACCGAAAAAAGGACTTTTATTTTTTCGTATGTATTGAAATTAGAATTTTTAAAAAAAGAGTTTCGATCAATGTTGGTAGAAAACCTAAAGGGAGGTCTTTATCGGTTTAATCGACAAAAAAGGGAGGATTCATTATTCTTAGAAAATAGAATTTATATTGATCAGTTTTTGGCAACTGAAAAAAGAATTTTTCCTGCAATAGATTCAAAAATCATATACTGTAGTCAAAGGAATATGTTTGAAAATATTAAGAGGATATTAGAAACAATTTTAATTGCTAATAATATTGAATATAAAATAATTAATAATCAGCCAAAATCTAGGTTTACCATTGTCAGTGAAGGAAATAAATATGAAATAGATTTTTTTGAGGATATAAAAAACTCAATCAAAACAGATCCAAAAGGGTGGTTCGTCAATGTAGATTATAGTCTTATTAATAATTGGATTAATCCAATAAGGCAGATATTTATTGACCAAAAATTAAATATACTTTGTGGAGCTGATAATTGGATAGAATTATTTATACCTAATCCAGATGTTGACGATTATTATAGCATACTTGAACAGTACCCTGAATTACAAATAGTAAAAGGTCATATGTATATTAGTTGCTATAGCGAAGTTGGTGCGATGGGTCTTGTGTATGGAGTAGGTTTAGAAAGTCATCACTCAAATAAAGATGAAATATATGAACAATGTAAACTTAGTTCGTTTGTAATTACTGGTGGAATTACATTAGCTGATTACGTTACGACTAATCAAAAGAGAGCTTTTCTCTCTTTTGTATTTAAAAATAAGAAGAATTTTTAGCTCGATTTTAATAGTTATGCGGGAATAAAAGAAAAGGTTAAGATTGGATTGTTTGCTGATGCCCATAACTTGTTAGAACTGATTCCAAAAATCAATATGACTTTGGCCAGACTTGACAAAGGTTTTTCTATTATCACATCTAATAATGAATTCAAAGGCGTCTTTCCTGAAATTAGCAAACTTATAAATTTTGATTTTTCAGCTAAGAATCTATGTGTCGATCCATTGAGTAAGTACATCTTAGAAATGGAATATAAAGGGAAAGTTGTAGGAGTCGAAAAAACAAAACTTGGAAATAGACATTCATTGATTGAGTTCCTGAATCCACATCTTGATAAACTAGGAAAGAAGATATATTGTTTTCAATATGGAGCGGTTTGGAATTCAAATTACCTGTATCTAAAGGATGATCAAAAAAGGGGACTGGAAAGAATTCTTGGTATTAGGATTTGAAAATCCGGATGTCTATTGAAAAATACGCAATAAGTAATCCACACAAGCACAAAATGATCAATCCCCAAAATGCTAAAACAGGATTTTTATAACGATTACTTTTTTATATCAAAGACTGTCAATTTCTATCGCATGATACTATCTCACCTTCTCATCTAGTTTTTGCAACAGCCAAGGTTTACTTCCTACGCCTGAAGTTTTTTCAATCTCAGTTTTTAGATTCCGTAATCCTGCTTTATCACTATCACGAAGATTTATAAGTCTTGTGACATATTTTAATAAATTTTTATAAGTTCCTTTTTTACGAGCGGAGATAGATTTTTCTCTGTTTAAGTATACACGGAATGAGTTTATAAAACTGTCTAATGCGTCAAATTCATCAAGTTCGTAGTAGGATAGAAGAAGGATTGTTTTGGTACTAAGAGCATATACGGCTGAATTCATTTCTACTTCTTGCAACAAGGAAATCACCTTACCGTAATTTTGACGGTAAAACTCTATCCGTGCTAAGCTGAATGCGACAGAGCTAGTCCTGTCTGTATCGTTGAGTTTATCTTTATAGTCCTCTACAAATTGCTCAGCCCAATCATATTCACCAGCTCGCAAGGCGAAGAAAACGATGTTGTTGAAATTAATAGCAATGATATATCCATTCTCAAATACAGTTTCTTTTTGTAATGCACCTTTGTATGCATCAAGGGTTTCTTCTTGGAATTCAAGATTTCCTTTGTTGACCATTCTTACACAGAAACTCAACAATGCTTCGTATATTTCTTTAATCTCAGTGTCTGGGAAATAATCAATAAATTCAGCTACTTGTTTTTTGAGTTGGAAGTAACTCTCCTTGTCGTCTTGATTAAGCTGGGTCTTGGATATAGTATTGTATATAGCAATAGGAGGAATGTTTTGCATAACCTCGTCTTCTACCATCTTGTTTAAAAAATCAATGTAATCAATATTTTGATCGATGCTGATAAGCTTTTTCCAACCCAATAATTTCACATAATGTTTAAGTTTTTCAGCTACATAATATTGATCTAAATATTTTACAGTTTCGGATATATTTATATCACCTACTATATTCTTTGATCTCTTTCTTTGTAATTGTGATTCTGAGTAGAATTGTAGTTTTTCGTTTTCATTAAAATATTTAGCGTATAGATATTCAGATGACCTATTATAATGATGCTCTAGTGCTCTGTCGGCAGACGCTGACACTGATTTGTATAGATTTTCTATTTTCCTTGTTCGTACCGCTTGAAGTGTCAAATTAGCTCTGAGGAACTTATTATTATCAAAAGCTTTTTGCGCTATGAAATCTTCAAATGTTTTTAATAATTCGGAATGTAGTTTTCTATATTTTGTGTCATTGTACTTCTTACCTGGAAATACGATTTCCCAGATCAATTCCTTATTCAAGGTATCATTCAATTTACCTTTTACGTGAGGTTCGTAAATTTCATATATAGCGATTAAGTTCTCGTTCATATTGAAATAAGGAGAACTAAGATACTTCTTGAAACTATTTAATTCATAAACAGATAGATGTTCTAGCGCAATATATACTTTTGAATCAGTCATTTATGTATGGTGAATATTGATATGGAACAAATATACACAAATCATTAATTATTATAACTGCAAAGATTAATCAATCTAGTAGGCTGCAAATTGATATTCTGATTTTAGAACCTAGCTGTAATGCCCCCAAGTAGATTTCTCCCAAATCCTGGGTAATAATGATATTTCAGGTATTCTCTATCGAGTAGATTGTTTCCTCTTACCCAAAGACCTATGTTTTTAGTAAAGTAATAATCAACTCCAATGCTTAGATCTAATTGTTTGTTTCCTGAATATTGTTCCTCGTAAGCAAAATCCTCCCAATATATCTTATCCGCAAGATTAATGTCAGCCCTTAATACCAATTTTTTATTAAGAAGTGTTATTTTAGAATAGCCATTGTAACTATAGGCAGCCATATTAATAACATTGTCTAGCGTTTCTGGATCGAAGAAGTTTTGATTTACAATACCACCAACTGAGATATGGTCATTCACTTTGAATTCTAAATTCGCATTTATAAAAATATTGGTCATATCATCATAGATTGATCTCATCAACAGACCCCATTGGTTAGTATCAAATCTTTGATCTTTTATATTTTCATATCCTGCTGAGAAGTTAAACGTCAAAAAGTCTTTCATCTTTCCTCTTACACCTCCATAATATTGTTTTGCAATTGTGTTTTTGTGTTCTTCTGCAATTGTATTTACAAATGGATTACTTTTATACTTGTTGGCAAGAGAATTTACTGTTACTTTCTGATCGACACCTAGATAGATCTGTATGCTATTATCCAAGATAGAAACATTCACTTCAGCCTCTAAGAAAGGGTTGGTGTCATTGTTATCAATAAAAATATCTGCAAGTGCTTTCATTGTAAATGATCCGATACTAAATTGTACGCCAGGCTTAATGGTAAACATTTTTTGTAGAGAAGTGTCTGAGGATGTTAAATTAAGGTCGAAAAAATTAGCATCTGCATCAAGAATTATAGAGAACTTGTCAGAGAACCTTTTTTGAGTATTTAGTCCAGCACCAAATCTAATTTCTGATGCGTCATCGTCATTAAAAAAAGCGGGCATACTTATTCTACCACCATTAATAAAAACTCTATAATCAAATCCACCATCTGTTGTTTCTATGTTTTGGAAAGCTACCTCTGTTCCAATATTTAGCACATTTCTTTCTATGTTTTGGCCATCCGTTAACGTTCTAGCGAATAACGTATCATATAGATTTCTATAATCATAGTTGCCACCTAAGTCTAAGCTTAACTTGTTATTTTCGCCGATCCTGTAACCTCCTTTGATATTTAGAGCAGATTGATAGAACTTTCTATTTTCGATTTTTTCACTATCATCAGCCCCGTAGAAGTGCGTATCTATAATGAAATCATATTCATCGCCTTTTACATATTGATAACTAGCATCTGCATAAGGTGATTTAAGATCGCCATATCCTAGCCGAGTAAAAAAATGATCTACGTTTTTAGGAGCATCAGGATTCATTGCCAATGGCTTGATCACTGGGTCTGGGTAAACGATGTCTACAGGTACAATTGTGATATCGTAATTATACGTTTTATCAACAGGAACAACGGCCTTTACTTTAGGTGCGACACCGATTCTTTTGGCATCTGATAGTTTAGCCTCAAATGCTTTAATAACCTCAACTTGGTCTACTTCTATTTTGCCCGTGTTGGTGATTATTGTGTCCTTCTCAGTGATCAAAGTATCTTGTGCACAAAGATTAAAAGAGAACATTGTAGCTGCTATATAATATAATATATTTTTCATTTCTTCCTTTTTAATAAATCAAAATTTGAACAGATGTTTTAGTTTCCACTCGTGTCTAGTTCAAGTATTCCATCTACGTTTTCGATTTTGATTCTATTACTTTCTACCTCTTTTTGTTCTATTATAGCAAGTTTTTCTTTTGCTTCCTTCAACAATAATTCGTCAGAGCTGAAGTTTTCAATAATCGCTTCTACGGCCGCTCTAGCATTTAATAGGTCACCTTTAATTACATATACATCTGATAAAAGAAGGATGCTTTTTGCTATCCAAGTAGGGTAGTTCTTGTTTTTTTCATTGGCAGCATTGGCTTTATTTTCGGCTCCGTCTAGATCATTTTTATCCAAAGCTATTTTTGCCAACATGTACCTTGATTCTGCGGCTTGATTGTTATTTGAGAGTGATGCTACTTGCTGAAATGCTGAGGCCGCTTGTTCTAGCAGTCCTGTTCTATAAGATACCTTGGCTAAATAATACATTGCTGATGATTTATCCTCATTGGTAGCAAGCGGATTCTGATTAACCTTGTTACTGTAAGTTTTTACTCCATCGTTATTTCCAGTTCGGAAAGCACTTCGCATCAATCCTAGCTGTGCTTGATACTTATCTTCTAGATTTTGTGTTTGCTTTTCCCAGAGGCTATAATATTTATAGGCTTTGTTGAAGTTTTGGTCATGGTTGTAACTGATTAGTGCAGCCTTTTTAGTTGCTCGCTCATAATAATCACTGATTCCTTCTTTAATGATCGCTTCATAATCTCTTAATGCGATACTATATTTTTTGAGAATTGATAAACTTTCTCCTCTAAAATATCTAGCATTGAGTCTATAGTATCCAGAACTGTATACTTTTAGATAATCATCAAATGCGGTGATCGCTCTTTCGTAATTTGCATTTTGATATTGTATTTCACCAATTCTATAGTTGATACTATCTTTTGTGAATGCAGATATTTCATATCCAGGTATTGTCTTCAAGAAATTAAAATATTCATCAGATTTACCGAGATCATCGATGTATATTTCTTCGATTGCAATAAGTGCTTCTTGTGATTCCTGTGGATTCGGATTATTTGTGAATACACTTTTATAATATGTAAGAGCACTTTCTGCATCTCCTTCATTATAATTAATGAGACCTAGTTTGAGATTCGCAGCATTGATGAGGTTCGATCTGCCTTTGTAGTCTGTTCTTAGTTTTTTAAATGCATTAGCAGCGGGTATTGGACTGCCGAGAGAAAGATATGTATCTCCCAATTGTAACAGTGCATCATCAGCATAATCAGAATCTGGATGATTGTCTGTTATTCTTTCCATGGTAATTACCTTCTGATACGGTTCACCGAGTAATCCTTCGATTAACCCTTTTTGGTAAAGTGAATATACATAACCTACCGCTTGTCTATCAATACTCTGGTCATAGTAAGTCACAGCATCATCATATCTATTTATTTTGAATAAGCAGTCTCCCGCTCTTAAATATGCATCTGGCAACACTCTTTCATATATCGCACTACTTTTGATCTGATCTTCATTTCTATTCATACCAATAATCGCTTGTTTGAATTCTAATGCCGCCGCCTCGAACTGATTTGTTTTTAAGAAATTGTACGCCTGATTATAATGCCCCATATAAGTCTGTGTTTCTTTAGGCAGATTGGATATGCTTTTGGCAGCTCTCTGATATTTGTCAAATGCAGCTATACTATTGTCATAATCTCCTTCATTGGATAGCATATTGGCCTCCCAGTAGTACGCTTGAGCGACTAGTAATTTATTATATGAATATTTGTAGGACTTAGTAAACATTGTTTTCGCTTCTTCTGGCTGTCCTTCCGCTAGATGTTGGATCGCTCGATTAAATGTTACGTCTTGGTATGTTTTTTCTAGTTCAGTGTTAAGATTCGGCAGTGATTCGAGTATGCTGATTGCATTATCGAAATCTCCAGTATTTACCAATATATCATTTATGATTGATTGTGTTTCTGTGTAGTAAGGAGATGATCGTTCTACATCCATAAGTACATTGATAGCTTCTCTTTCTAGGCCCATTTCAGCGGAAAGTTTACCATAGTTGAAAGTAGCTTCTTCTTTCATTCCTAGATCATAGTCCATCTGGCTCACTTTCTTGAATGCAGCTCTTGATGATTGTTTGTCTCCTTGTTTTTCATAACAATCCGCTAGATAATAATTGACCACTTGACCAAGTTTGCTGTCTTCAAGATTGATTTCTAGAAAATTGTCAATAGCGCTGTCACAATGACCTAATCGATATTGGGTAAATGCCAATTGGTAGAATTCTTCTAATGTCAAGGCATCTGTATTGTCTTCGTAGTATTCAAGATGGGGCAGTGCCTTCTCATAGTTATTTCTCTGGAAGTACGTTTGACCTAAAAGAAGATGGATTTCCTTTTTCTTTTTAGTATCAGGCTTCTGCACGGCGTTTTTACCATAACTGATCAGTTTATCATATTTTTTTTCGGCAAAATAAATTTGTGCAATGTAATATGGAATCTGAGATTTGTAAATATAATTGTCCTCAACTCTTTGGAAACTCTTTACAGCATTTTCATAGTCACCATTAAAATATTCGCACATCCCATAATAGTAATTTATAGGATAAAAAAACTTATTCTGTATATCTTTTGAGTAACTGAAGTTATATTGTGCGTTAGCAAATTCTTTTTTGACAAAGTGACAATATCCCTTTTTGAATACCAATTCACTCATCTTGATTTCTGGTAAAGCGTCAATGTCTATCTTATCAAAATACTTAATAGATGATGCATATTGCTTTTCATTATAGTAGTAGTTTCCTATTTCGTACGCAGCATCTGTAATAAGTGGGGAAGGATGGTTTTGATTAACAAAGTATTTAAGATTTTCTTCTCCTTCTGGAAGATCTAACCGTAATTGTGATATATACTTCAATGATAATGCTTCTAGATAGCTATTAAGCTTCTTTTTGGACTCTTGAGTGGCATGAGTCTTATCAATGTATAAATCAATGTGGTGAATCGCTTGACCATATAATTCTAGGTCAAAGTATTCTTGAGCTTTTGTCAATTGTTCGAATGTATTATCGAAGTAGGCAGATTCTTGACTATATGCAATTGTTCCAGAGTAAGTTAGGATCAATGTCAAACAGATATATAATGGAGATGACTTTAATTTCATAAGTAATTTTTTTCCGAAGAATGTCATTGGGAATAGACTCTAATGGATATGGTACTAATTTAAACACACGGTTTAAACATAAAACCTAATAACAAAAGTATGAAAGTGTTACGTATTAGAATAATTTTGGATATAATTTGTTTTGTTAAACCGAATTATAGGATTCCTTTGGCTTTTAGCTTTTCGATTTTGGGTCCTATTACGTTCTTGCAAAACAGTTTAGTCGGATTGGAGGAATAGTAATTTTGATATTTAATGTCAGTCTTGTTGAAGTTCTTAAAAGGTAGAATTTCTGTCTTGATCTTCTGAGAGTTATGTTTTTGATATTCTGAGATGAAGCTTTCGATTTGTACCTTTTGCGCTTCATCTTTGTATAAGATTACTGATCGGTATAGCTCACCCTTTTTATCATTGATCACATATGACTTATTAGGATCATGCATCGCGAAAAACACTGTAAGTATATTGTCGAGTCTGGTTTGAGAAGTATCGAATTCGACTACGGTAAGTTCTGCGTGTCCATTAGGGCTTGCCGATACTGATGTATAAGTCGGGTCGGGAGTGTCTCCTCCTCCATAACCTATGGTTGTAGATGTTACGGCATTAATCATTGAGAATATGCCTTCTACACACCAGAAACATCCAGCTCCCAATACTATAGAGTCAATGTTCTTGTTTTTATTTGCGAACATAATTAGTTATCTCCTTGTTTCGTAATCATGAAATGGATACTTGTAGTAACCTTAATTGTAAATATAAATATGAATAACGAATTCAAAATTGACTTTGGTACTAATGAGATACAAGAAGGCTGGCGAATCGTCAATGATGGAGTTATGGGAGGTTTGTCGCGAGGTAGGATAAACTACGAAGAGAGCTCAATGAAATTCTATGGAACACTATCATTAGAAAATAATGGAGGGTTTTCTTGGGCGCAATATGGATTGCAAAACACTTTAGATGGCGACGGGAATTATTTCAAATTGCGTATAAAGACAGATGAACATTCTTACTTCTTTACTGCAAGAGTAGCTAATGATAGAGGTTGTCATTATGAATCAGAACCTATATGCACTAATGGGGAATGGCAAGAAATGACAATAGCTACAGCAAGTATGTTTAAAACTTGGAGAGGCAGGACTTTTGACGAGGTTCTTGACATGTCAACTGATCTGTTGGAAATAGGCTTGATACTTAAGGATAAGAAGGAGGGACCTTTTTCTGCGGAGGTAGATTGGGTATTGATAAAATAGTCTAACGGCGCCCAAATTTATAATTTATAGTCGTCTGAATACCTACTGCATATGGATGAAGTTCACCTTGAAGGGAATCCATAATAGCGAAATTCCCAAGAGGTATTTTAGTATTTAGCCCTACACTGACGTAAAATCCATTGCTACTTATTGGTATTTCTATTCCAGTAAAATGGATAGCTGAAAAATTATTTTTTTTTGATAAATTTGTAATAACTGAAATCTATCGAACCTTTGATTTGTATGCCAAGCTATCCCTGGTTGTATTATAAATTGGATGTCTTTTGACAATTTAAATTGATATATTCCAGATAAGCTCACTTCTATCGTTCTTGAAATATAGTTGCTTGAAGTGCTAAAGTTTAACTGCTTGAATAATGCCAGAAATTGAAGGAATCACATCAGATTTATAACCAAATCCATATTTTGAAACACCGATAGTCCCATTTATTGAGAATGACTTTGATAATTGATATCCTATTTCTAGATTATAATTAGGCAGACGTGAAGGATTTGTGTTTTGAATGAGGAAGGAGGGTTCAGTGTCCACTATCTGATCTCTCTATCCATAGCCAAGGCTACATGTTTGAGACATTTCTACCGATAATCCAATTTTAAATGTTGGAGTATGTTGAGCATCGATCATAATGCTAAAACCAAAAATAATTAAAGCAAACCATATTTTATACATAGTGATCAAAGTTCTTAAGTTCTTACAACATTAATACATAATTAGTACGAACCATTTGGCTTATTGGTATGGACTTTGTGTATTGTTTTAGTCATTTGGTTTTGCCTATTAATCAAAGATTTTCGTGTTTAATCTTTGAGCGTTGCTAATAATATTCATTCTCACCGTTTCGACCAAAATCTATAACTTATGGTTGTCTGTAGGCCTATCGAATATGGATGGAACTGATTATCAAAATCATAAAAAGAAGTAAGATTTTGTAATGGCATTTTAGCACTTACTCCGACACTCACAAATAGAATATTGCTGATCATAGGTATTTTTAGACCAGAGAAAAGGGAGGCTGAAAAATTATTGCTATTCATATTAATACCAAGTATTTGCCGAAATCTATCATTCGGGTTAGTGTACCAAGACATACCAGGTTGAATGATAGAAGATAAATCTTTATTGACATTTAATTGATAAACCGCAGATAGGTTCACTTCGATCAGCCTTGTTTGATAGCTTTCCTGTGTTCTGAAGCCTCCTACAGAAACTGAATTTATGGGGGAAGCAATCACATCTCCTGTATATTGAAATCCATATGAAGCTACACCGATACTTCCATTTATCAATAAGGATTTATTGATTTGATAACCAATGCCAAAATTGTAATTATTATTTATTGATAATGAAGTCTTCAATATCTGAATAGTTGGTGTGATGTCAAATTCTCTATACTTATCTCCACAAATTAGGCTTCCTGTCTTACTCATACCAGCAGTAAGGTTGATGCTGAGTCTATGGTCATTTTGTGCATTTGAAATGGTAGCACAAAAAATAATAAATAAACCCAATAAATTATTGAAATTTATTTTCATACTTATTGAATACATTGTTATCACATGAATGTTGTTATTCTAAATGCAATTGAGTGCTACTTCGTGCTAATAATTAAAATGATTGGTCGTTCCAACTGTATGTTTCGTCAAATAGTGATAGATATTATAGAAGTATTTAACTAAATTGAGTCATAAATGAAGCGGATCTAAAATTTTAAGAATATGGACATGTTCGACTATTACAAAAAAGCATTTTCTAACTATGCAGAGTATAAAGGAAGAGCGACACAAGCTGAATATTGGTACTTTGTTCTTTGTCACTTTTTAGTAAGTGCATCATTAATTATACTGATTGTAGTTGGCGCAGAAAATTATAATGATATAATGTCTGGAGGTGCTGGTATAGCATTAGGATTATATACGTTAGCATCTATTATTCCCTCGTTTATGGCTTCTGTCCGAAGGCTCCATGATACTGGGAAATCAGGATGGTTCACTATGTTTGGCTTTATACCAGTTGTTGGGGGGCTTCTTTTAACAATTCTTCTAGCACAAAAAAGTGATGGAGATAATGAGTGGGGAGAAAGCTTAGACCTCGAAGATCTGCCTATAGAGCGAGAACGTCTTGCTCTTCCAGTCATAGAGTTTGATGATGATTATGTGTAAATGACCGCTATGAAAATAAAAACAGATGTAGATTTTACACCTACATCTGCATTTCGTTTATTTATTAGGCACTTTATTTTTATCTAAAGCAAACCTTACTGGCAGAGTATACTGCACAATTACTATTTTTCCTCGTTGTTTTCCTGGAATCCAAACAATGCCGTCTGTATTCATTTTGTGAATTACTGCAGCGGCCGCTTCTCCGGTACCAGAGCCAGGGTTTCTCACAACTCTAATGTTTCGAAGGGTGCCATCTTTTTCTATTTTAAATTGTATAACAGACATACTCTCTACTTTATTAGCTTTCGCGGATGGTGGATAAACTAGGTTATCGTAAATATAAGCTAGCATTTTATCTTGAGAACATTCTTTTAATTCTATTTTTTCTAGTTTCTGATTTTCACAGCCAGGGAATCTTGGCATTTCTTCTACGACCTTATATACTTCCTCACTAGGAATTGGTGGCGGCGGTGTCGGCGGTGGCGGTTGTGTGTCTTGAGAATAACCTGATAGACCCGCTATCAATAAAAAGGTTGATAATAGATATTTCATAATTGTTCTTTTTTGTATTAGATGTTGTAAAATGGTGTTTTGGTGTAAAAGTATTTAGACGTATCATAGGGGAGATAGTTATCTAATGCGCTTAAAAGTTTAGAGATGGTCCTATTCCATTTTGATTCGCACCAAATTTAAGGTGAACAGTTTTATTGTATTTGCTAACAGACTTTCTCATGTTTCTCCTGCCGGTATTATTGAGAAGTATAGAAGCCAAAGTACCTACAGATGAAATAAATATATGTGCAGCTCCTTTTTTTGACCCTTATCTATCAGCTTAATTTCCTCAATATATCAAGGCTTCGTAATTCCTAAGCCTAAGCCTAATCCAA
This sequence comes from Halioglobus sp., assembly GCA_047628935.1. Taxonomy (GTDB): domain Bacteria; phylum Bacteroidota; class Bacteroidia; order Chitinophagales; family Saprospiraceae; genus CAJXUU01. The sequence continues at coordinate 12,477 of JBLHWH010000017.1, forward strand.
ATATTTCTTTACTATCCATAGTCAGAAATACGCAATCCACTCTAAATGACGAAGAACCGGATAAATGGAGTAAAGTTGACACTGAACTACAAAATGAAAATATGTCTTTCAGTGACAGAAAGAAGATGAATATGCTTTATGAAAAATTCGAAGTTGATAGAATGAACTCTATTAATACTAGACTATTTGGAATTAATAGAGAGTGTAAAAAGCAATGTAGTACAGTGGAATCAGTAGGATTTTTAGATGGACTAATATTGTCGGAGTCAGCCTTTCTAGTTCTTTCTAGAATGGCTGAATCTGAATATAAACCTTGCGACCTTGATTATGTCAAATCAATATTACTTTATGAATTATACTACTAAAGGAAGCTTCAAGAAATTAATTAGGAACCTCATGAAAAAAAATCATGAAAAATTGCATATTAGAAGAGATTCAGATACTGTCATCGACAGAGAGAAAAGCAAAGAAGGTAATACTAGATCCAAGAAGGAACCTGATACTCGGAACTAACAATACAGGTAAATCCTCACTCATTAAAACTATCTACTATACATTTGGTGCAGAGCCTCAAACTCAATATCCAAAATGGAAGAAGTTGAATCCTGTCTCTTATGTTAAGTTTAATATTGATGGTGTTAAGTATTCAATCCTTCGAAATGGTAAATTTTTTGCACTGTTTGATGCATATAATAATGTTATTGATACTTATGAATCTATAGTTTCTGGTCTGGGGCCTAAACTTGCTGAACTATTTGATTTTAAGATACAACTTCCAAATAGACAAGGTCAATTAATTACACCACCACCAGCATTTCTTTTTCTTCCATATTATCTAGACCAAGATACAGGATGGACGAAAGAATGGAATTCTTTCAAAGGAATGGGAATGATACCAGGCAAAAAGGATCCAATAATTAAATATCATATTGGTCAACGAACGAACGAATACTACATCGCTAAGAATGACAAAGATCTTATTGTTCAACAAATTTCAGAATATGAAAATGAAAGAGAATTCTCAAAAGATATAGTAGATAAAATTAATGAAAAATTGACTCAAGTAGACTTTGATATCAATCTAGATGATTTCAAACAGGAAGTTGAAGAGCTTCTTGTGGAATGTCAATCGCTCAAGAAAATTGAAGACAAATATAAAATCACAATTATAGACTTATACAACTCAAAATCAAATATTGAAGAACAAGTATTGATAACTCTAAAAGCACTACAAGAATCAGAGAAGGATTACGATTATGCAACAGAAACAAATTCCTTGGTGAAATTAATCCGAAATTTGCAACACCATACTGGTCGATAATCTGCTTCTCTGTATTGATTTTTCTTTTTTCAATTTCTGGAGGATTTCAGCAATTGGCTATATTGGCAAGTGCTGCTATACTTCTTATTTACCTTTTTGTTGTTTTAGCTACAATCAAATTAAGAATGAAGAAACAAGATGAATCCGAAAAGACATTTAAAGTTCCCGGAGGATTGGTTATTCCGTTAATTGGCGTTGCATCCATTGTTTGGTTGCTTACAAGTTTAAGTAAATGGGAAATACTATCAACGGTTATATTTATTGGTGTAATATGTGTAATCTATTTGGCCATGAAATGGATGGAAAATAGAAAAGTAAGACTTTAAATCATAGAATAACATCGGGGAACACTCAAGTCCAACAATGACTCTTAACGTCATCACTTCAGGATTCGTAAATAGTTAACTCCTATGAATGATATCACAGGTGCTGACGGACAAAAACATGCTATTAGCTTCTTTGAGAGAATCACGAACTGAACTCCCAAATGACATTTTGTTACCTTTGAAGCCTTATGAATGAATATTTTAGATCGATCATTCTGCAGAAAACAGGAGCTTCTGCTTTATTTGAAAAAGAGATGATCCAGGAATTGTGGAGTGGGTACGGGAAAATCATGCGGGTCGGATTGATGGATGCTTCTGTCGAAAGTGTAGTAGTAAAGCATGTTCAGTTGCCCATATATAAAAATCACCCTCGCGGATGGAACACTGACATTGGTCATCAACGAAAGGTTAAGTCATATAAAGTAGAAGCTACATGGTATGATACATACAGTAATAACAGCGCTGCCCGTTTACCGCAATGTTTAGCTATTGAAACCCAAGATGATGAGGTGCTGCTGGTGCTGGAGGATCTGGATGTATCGGGCTATCCTTTACGTAAGAAGGCTGTTACAATGGAGGAAATAACCTCCTGTTTGGCATGGTTGGCACAATTTCACGCAAGTTACTTAGGAAAAATTCCAGATGGACTTTGGGATGTAGGAACCTATTGGCATTTGGAGACAAGGCCGCAGGAATTAGCAGTATTGGATGATCAAAGGTTGAGAGAGGCCGCTCCTTTTATTGATGAAAAACTGAACTCATGTGAGTACAAAACGTTTGTTCATGGGGATGCCAAACTGGCAAACTTCTGTTTTGCTAAAGATGGACAGGTTGCTGGGGTAGATTTTCAGTATGTAGGTGGCGGATGTGGAATGAAAGATGTAGCGTATTTTATAGGAAGTTGTCTGAGCGAAAGTGAGTGTGAACGATTGGAAGCACAAATTCTGAATATCTATTTTGAGCATTTACAAAGTGAAATGAAGGAAAAAAATGAAGCGCTAGAAAGGGAATGGCGGTCTTTATATCGAGTAGCCTGGGCAGACTTTCATCGCTTTCTAAAAGGATGGAGTCCCGGTCACTGGAAGATTAATAATTATAGTGAACGTGTTACAGCAGAAGTGATCAATAGTCTATATAAATGAATCTATTACAACTTAACAATATAGCGATCAAGGCAGCCCTTTCTGCAGGAAAAATCATTCAGAAGTATATGAATGAGGCCGTTTCTGTGGAGAAAAAGAAGGGGGGGGCAAGCTATGCCTCACAAGTCGTAACCGCAGTAGACATAGCATGTGAAACAGCAATTCTTTCTCATCTACTTCCTACTTGTGACGAGTTTGATTTAGCACTTTTATCGGAAGAGACCGAAGATGATGGTAGTCGATTCAAAGAAGATTTTTTCTGGTGTATTGACCCGATGGACGGAACGCTTGCTTTTATCAATAAACAACCAGGTTTTTCGGTGTCAATTGCTTTGATCGCAAAAGACGGGACACCATACATTGGAGTAGTGTTTGATCCCAGCACGGATACATTATACCATGCTATTAAAGGAAATGGGGCCTTTAAAAATGGTAGCCCTTGGGAAATTAGGCACGCAAATGACCATTTAACCTATGTGACAGACCGAAAGCTGATGAATACATCTCGTGCAGCCGAAATAGAAAGGTTGCTAAATGAAAATGCAGAGAAGCTGAGTTTGAATGTGGTAAAAGAAATTGCTGGAGCAGGTGCCGTATTGAATGCCATCTTTGTACTGGAAAATGGGCCTGCATGTATGTTGAAGTTTCCGAAAAAAGAAAGCGGAGGAGGGAGCATATGGGACTTTGCAGCTACGGCGTGTATTTACCAGGAATTGGGTTTGCCTGCAACGAATTTTGAGGGAGGAAAATTGGATTTGAACAGAAAGGATGGCACTTTTATGAATCAAGAAGGCATTTTTTATGCTAATTTATAGATAATACCATTTCTGTCTTGACCTGTAAAAAAATAAACGCTCAACGACTTAAAATTAAAAAAGAGATAGAAAAATAGAATGACCGCTCGGTTGAAAACGCAGTAGCTATCACTGTTTGTGACGCTTATGCACTGTGAAGTCTGGTCACGGCACGAATCCGGCACCGTTATTATATCCTGAGTCTAAATTCGCCCATGTCACATAGGTTGCGAAAATCAGAAAATTTACAAAGAGAGCTCCAATAATTTTAAGGTTTCTTTTAAGATACTTGTCTTTTTTATTTAGCATAAATATTTATAATTATTTCCTGTCTAATTGGTTTTGGTCATAGTTGAAAGTGTGTATTACAAATTGCACTTTTAGCCTTATCGATCCTTCCGCGATGGTTAGAATGTCAATGCTAAGAACAAAACAATCATGTATGATTCACTTTTTGTGCAATTTGTTATACATACTAGTTGAAATGTATTTTAGTCACTAGTAACTAAAATATTGTATCTTTGTGACAAGATGACAAAAAACACATATCAAAGAATACTGGATTGTGCCACGAAATGTTTCGCTAAAAAAGGGTTTGGTGCTGTTTCTTTATTTGAAATATCGACAGAATTGAATATTTCAAGAGGTAATCTTACTTACCATTTCAAAGACAAGGACACATTACTTAAGGCTATTGCTGATGGGATGTGGGAAGAAATAGACAAAGGGAGAAGAAAATCTAGGCAACTGCCTTCATTCGAAAATCTTCATAATGAGGTGCAACTATATCACAAATTGCAGAAACAATATTCTTTTATATTTCTTGATAATCATGTGATGACCCACCCCTTGCTTAAGAAAAAGTTTAATGAGATGATCAATCAGACGATCAAAGATAATGAAGCCGCCATCGCCTTCGCTATTGCCTCTGGCAATATGAAGCATGAACCATTCAAAGGGGTATATCATAATATAGCATACTGTGCCTGGATGATCGCTTTTTTCTGGCTCGCCCAAAAAGTCATAAGAGGAGAGAAGAAAAGTAAGGATGCAGAAGCCATCATTTGGACTTTGCTGATTCCCCATTTCACTAAAAAAGGTATTAAATCATTCAATTCATTTTTTGGCGAGGACTACATAGATAATCTTGGAGAACCCTTTGACGCTAAAATTCAAAATTATATAACTTTTTAATCTATGGCAACATTAAAGACCAATGTGAATTTCAGTGATATCGCTCACGTTTCCAACAAAGAGGAGATGCTCAAGTTGATAGATCAATTGGATAAAAACCTAAAAGAAAGCCTGTTTCAAGGCAAGGATAGACATATAACTAAGGCTAGAAAAAGGAATAAATTCTTGGCTAGAGAACGTATAGAATTACTTCTAGACCAAGACAGTCCCTTCCTAGAACTACTTCCTCTCTCGGGCTTATTGAATAAAAGTTCATTTGGTGCTGGGGGGACTAGTGTATCTGGCATCGGAGTAGTGAAAGGCAAACTATGTATAATAAACTCTAATGTAGGTACTCGAAAAGGTGGTTCCATAGATGCGGAAACAATGAATAAATCGCTCAGAGTAAATCAAATTGCCATCGAGAATAAATTGACGACTATAAATCTAGTTGAAAGTGGAGGAGCCAATCTTCCTGACCAAGATAAAATATTCAATTATGGAGGAAAATCCTTTAAGGATATCACCAATAGATCTAAAGCAGGACTTACAACTATATCGATTGTTTTTGGAAATGCGACTGCAGGTGGGGCCTATGTGCCTGGCATGTCAGATTTTTCCATCTTTCAAAAGCAAGCCGCTAAAGTATTTTTGGCTGGGCCTCCGCTTGTGAAAATGGCAACCAATGAAGTATCAACTGATGAAGAGCTGGGAGGTGCAGAAATGCATAGTCGCGTATCGGGAGTCAGTGATTACCTCGCAGATGATGAATTAGATGCCATACGGATAGCCCGAGACATCATGAGAATCGTCAAGGGTAGCCAAGCTCAGTTAATTCCTAAATCATTCACAGAACCCCTTTTTTCGAGTGAAGAGTTACTTTCCATAGTTCCTGTCAATCTGTCTAAAGCTTTTGACATCAGAGAATTGATTATGCGGATAGTAGATGGTTCAGATTTTTCGGAATTCAAATCGGAATATGGAGCTACTTTGGTTACGGGCTGGGCCAGTTTACACGGCTATCCGATAGGTATTATTGGAAACAATGGTGTCATCTTTTCGGAATCCGCTAATAAAGGAGCTCAGTTTATTCAGCTATGTAACAAAAATGATATTCCTATCCTATTCCTCCAAAACACGACAGGGTATATGGTGGGTAAAGAATATGAAGAAGGTGGCATTATAAAAAATGGTGCTAAGTTGATCAATTCCGTTTCCAATAGTGAAGTGCCTCACCTGACCTTGATGGTCGGAAATTCTTATGGTGCGGGTAATTATGGTATGTGTGGGCGATCTTTTGAACCACGGTTTCTATTTTCATATCCTAATGCAAAATTAGGAGTGATGGGTTCAGAACAACTAGCAGGTGTGATGGAGATCATTCAGAAAGCCGCCGCTAAGAAATCAGGAACTGAATACAATGAAGAACAAGGAGAATTGATAAAACAAATGATGATGCAAGAAGCGGAAAAAAAATCTTCTCCCTGGTATTCTAGCTCTCAGTTATGGGATGATGGAATCATTGATCCTAGAGAGACTAGGAATTACTTGGGCTTTGCATTAGCGGTAGTTTATAGTAGAGATATAAAAGGTACAGATGCCTATGGAGTCTGGAGACATTAATAATCAGTTATGCGTAATAAGAAACATCAATATATCTTGAAAATAAAAAACATAGATACTATCTTAATTGCCAATCGAGGTGAGATCGCATCTCGCGTTATAAGGACCTGCAATAAAATGGGTATCCGAACAATTGCACTATTTTCAGAAGCGGATAAAAATCTACCTTATGTGCATGAGGCAGATGTGGCTGTTCACATTGGTAATCCAGAGCCCCATCATTCCTATCTTGATCAAGAAAAAATAATAAGAGTAGCTAAAGAGCATCAAGCTCAGGCTATCCATCCAGGTTATGGTTTTCTATCTGAAAATGCCGACTTCGCGACAAAGTGTAAGCAAGCAAATATTATTTTTATAGGTCCTCATGCAAAGGCTATAAGTGCCATGGGTTCAAAATCTGAGGCTAAACGCTTGATGAAAGAACATGGCGTGCCCATCGTTCCAGGCTATCAAGGAGCCGATCAATCTGTCCAAAAACTAAAAGATGAAGCGCAGGTATTAGGATATCCTGTTCTGCTTAAAGCAACAGCTGGAGGTGGAGGAAAGGGGATGCGTATCGTAAGATCAAAAGACGGAATTGAAAATGCTGTTGCATCGGCTAAACGAGAGGCCCAGAATGCTTTCGGAGATGATAATTTGATCCTGGAAAAATTTATATCAAAAGGACGACACATTGAGTTTCAGATCTTTGGTGATCAGCACGGAAACATCATCCACATACTGGAACGAGAATGTTCTATCCAAAGAAGGTATCAGAAAGTGATCGAAGAAAGTCCATCTCCCATTCTCACAGAATCAGTAAGAAATGACATGGGCAGTTCTGCTATTTCAGCTGCCAAAGCACTTAACTATGATAATGCTGGGACCGTGGAATTTATCTATGACGAGACGGAAGGAAAGTACTATTTCCTTGAAGTAAATACAAGGCTACAGGTAGAGCATCCAGTTACTGAAGAAGTCACTGGTCTAGATCTTGTAGAAATGCAAATAGAAGCTGCCCAAGGATTGCCTTTAAGGATAACGCAAGGAGATGTAAAGTCAAAAGGTTATGCGCTAGAGACCAGATTATATGCAGAAGATCCTACAAATGGATTTATGCCAGACTCTGGGAAGATATTAAAATGGGACATTCCGAATGTAGATGGATTGAGAATAGAGACGGCCATACAAAATGGATCTGAGATCTCAGTATATTATGATCCTATGATCGCTAAGCTCATCGTATGGGACAGAGATCGACAAAGTGTAATCAGAAAAATGAAGTACGTTTTGCGACAACTTGTATGCATGGGTATCAAAACAAATCAGGAATTTCTTCATGATATAATCAGCTCTCAGGATTTTGCCGAGGGGAAATATGATACCAACTATTTAGAAGAAAACTATAACAACTATAGCACAGGAAATAGATCAGATTATAAAGTAGATTCGGCACTTATAGCTGCGACACTATTCCATTGGCAAGAACGGAGACAAAATCAAACAATATTGCGCGGCTTACCTTCTGGCTGGCGAAACAATTTCTATCAAAAGCAAAAAGTTACTTATCGCTTAGATGGAGAGGCAATTCAGCTTCATTATGGTTTTAATGGTGATACTGCAAAGATGTCTATCTCTGAACGCCCTTATGACGTTTTGTTCATCGAATCAGATGATTCATCTATCAGCTTTTACCTTAATGGTACGCGACTAAAGTATAGCCTCAGAGAAGAGAACCAGCAAATCTTCACTCACAATGAAAATACGGGACAATTAAAGTTTGAACTGGTAGAAAGATTTCCAACTAAGAAAAAAGGAAAAATAGAAGGATCTTATGAAGCCCCTATGCCTTCACAAGTCATGGAAATCCTTGTCAAGGAAGGAGATACGATAAAAGAAGGAGATGGTCTAATAGTCCTTTCATCAATGAAAATGGAAAACCTAATAACTGCGACTCAAGATGGTACGGTTGAAACCATATATGTCGAAGAAAATACAAATATTGAATCTGGAAAGATCTTATTGAAAATAACTGAAGCATAAGCGGAATATGAAATACTTTGACACTATAAATAAGGAACTTTTAAATCAACAGATTTTTGCGTTTATAAACGTGGACGAGGAAGATAAGGTCCTGACTGTTACTCTTGATCGTGCAGAAAAGAAGAATGCACTACATCCGCAGATGATCAATGAACTAGCTTATGCTATGCAGTACGCCCATTCTAATAAAGACATCTGGGTTGTCTTGTTTCAAGCGAAAGGGGATGTATTCTGCGCAGGTGCCGATCTCAAGGCCATGATGGGAATGGGTGGTGAGTACAACTCTAGTATACCTTTTCCAAAGAAAGATATTCTGCTAGGTGAAATTTTTCATAAAATACATAAGCCAACAATTGCAAAAATAGAAGGTGCTGTATACGCTGGAGGGTTTTTCTTTCTAGCTGGTTGTCATATTGTGATCGCAAAATCGCATGTCAAGCTGGGTTTGCCCGAAGTGAAACGGGGTTTATTTCCATTTCAGGTCATGGCCAGTTTGATGAATGTGATGCCTAAGAGAAAAGTAGTGGACTGGTGCATAAGAGGATATAATCTTCCTGTGGAAGATGCCTTGCAGTATGGTCTTGTTACTGAAATAGTAGAGGCAGATAAAGTGGAAGAAGTAACGTCTAAGATCATCGACGAGTTAAAATTCAATAGTCCTACAGCGATAAGGAATGGACTCACGGCATTGGATCATATATTGCCTACGGGTGAGACACATATGTATCTTATGCAAATGCTCCTAAATACGTTAGGCAGCAAAGATGGGCAAGAGGGATTGAAGGCATTCAAGGAAAAAAGGAAACCAAACTGGACAGGAGAATAATTCAAAAGCTAAAAAACATGAGTAAGGATAAAATTATAATATCAGCTGCATTGACTGGAGCGGCAACAAACAGGGCACATTGCCCACACATTCCATATACACCAGTAGAGATCGCTGAAGAAGCACAACGTGCTGTAGATGCTGGTGCCAGTATAGTACACATCCATGCGCGAGAAGATGATGGCATACCCAGTTGGAGAACTGAGGTCTTTGAGAACATCACACGTGAAGTAAGGCAAAGATGTCCTGATGTCTTAATTAATTATTCTACAGGCGCCATTGGGTTGACCGTTGAAGAAAGGGTCAAGCATCTACCCGCTACAAAGCCAGAAATGGCAGCTTTTAATATGGGAAGTATGAATTACGGTATATTTTCTAAAAAAAGTAAGCAGTTTTTCTGGAATGGCGTTTTTGAAAACTCATTTGATACTATGATAAAGGTAGTCAAAACTATGAATGAAAATAACATCGTTCCTGAAATGGAATGCTTTGATACTGGGCATATCAGAAATGTAGAACCCTTGCGGGAAATGGGATTAATTCCAGAAAATGCCTGCTATAGTTTAGTAATGGGAGTACTAGGTGGTATACCCGCTACACCTGAAAATCTAATGCACCAAATCAAGCAAATTCCTGAAGGTTCTTTTTGGCAGTCTATCGTGATAAGTAAAAAGCAGTGGAGACTTAATGCGTTGGCTGCATCGATGGGGGGTAACATTAGAGTAGGCCTTGAAGATAATTTTTACTTACCTAATGGTGAGATGGCGGACTCTAATGGGAAGCTGGTAGAAAAAGCGGTGGATCTGGCGCGGATGATGGGTAGAGAACCCGCAACCATCGCAGAGACGAGAGCGGCATTTGGTATTCAAAGAATCAGTAAGATAGATTAGATATGTTTAAAGAAGATACATTCAAGGATAAGGTTGTTTTGGTAACTGGAGGAAGATCTGGCATAGGATATCAGATTGCCAAGGACTTCTTGCAGCTTGGTGCACAGGTTGTTATATGCTCACGAAAAGAAGAATTGCTGATGAAAGCTAAAGAAACGCTGTCTGAAGTGGGTAGGGTAGAGGCGATGGCTTGTGATATTAGAGAAGAAAAAGACATAGCCAAACTTGCAGATTATATTCATGATAAATATAAACGATTAGACATTCTCATCAATAATGCAGGAGGACAATTCCCAGCACTTGCAGAATACATTAATAATAAAGGATGGAATGCTGTCATTAATAATAATCTGAACGGCACATTCTATATGACCAGAGAGATGGCCAATAGGTTTTTTATTCCTCAGAAAGAAGGCGTCATTGTCAATATTATCGCAGGTATGAAAAGAGGATTTCCAGGAATGGCACATACAGGTGCTGCTAGAGCGGGTGTGGAAAACTTGACTAAAACCTTAGCTCAAGAGTGGAGTGATTTTAATATCAGAATTAACTGTGTAGCACCGGGCATCATAGAGAGTTCTGGGCTAGACACCTATCCTCCTCAGGTACAAGATATGTTTTCAGAAGCTAAAAAAGCCATTCCGTTAGGACGTTTTGGACAAGTAGAGGATGTCTCCAATGCGGTCTGCTTTCTAGCAAGTCCGCTTGCTTCCTATGTTACAGGCATAAGCATGTATGTAGATGGAGCACAACATCTCAACTATGATAAAATGGGTTTAGCTAATGTTTTAAAATCTTTCTTATAATGATCTCAAAGGATCAAATACTCAAAGGAGGCCAGTTTTTACTGGATAGCGTAGCAGCGACATCCGTTTTTACGCCTGAAGATCACACCGAAGAGCAGCAAATGCTCAGGAGTGCAATAAGGCGTTTTCTGGATAAGGAAATAGAACCTAATAAAGAAATATTTGATTCTAAAGAAGGGATTGAGTTGGCTCAAGAGAAATTAGAAATCCTCGGAGAACTCGGCTTTCTAGGTCTTTCTGTTCCTGAAAAATACGGAGGCTATGGTTGTGATATGAAATCTGACCTGGTCGCTTCTGAAATTATGTCAGATAGTTTTTCTTTCTCCCAGACCCTTGGCGTTCAGCGTGGGTTAGGGATCAATACGATACTTTTCTATGGGAATGAAGCACAAAAGAAAAAGTATCTGGAGGGCATTATCTCAGGCAAGATAAAGTGTTCTTATTGTCTTACGGAGCCGAGTGCAGGATCTGATGCTAATTCTGGAAAATCAAAAGCGACTTATAGTGATGATGGTAAATACTTGATTCTCAACGGTCAGAAAATGTGGATTACCAACGCTGGTTTTGCAGATGTCTTCTCTGTGTTTTGTAAAATAGAAGATGATGAAAATCTGTCATGCCTTATCGTAGAGAAAGAGTGGGGAGTAAAACTAGGTGCAGAGGAGCTTAAATTGGGTATCCATGGTTCTTCGACTAGACAAGTCTTTTTTGAAAATGTAAAAGTACCTGTTGAGAATCTATTAGGTGAAAGGAATAAAGGCTTTAAGATAGCAATGAATGCGCTCAATATGGGCCGCTTGATGATAGGCATAGCCGGGTCGGCCATTTCTAAAAGAGCATTCAGATTAGGTGTTAGCTATGCCAATGAAAGAGTTCAATTTGGAAAAAGTATATCTTCTTTTGGAGCTATCCAAGAAAAAATTGCTGCGATGGCAACGAATATTTATGCCTTAGAATCCTCATGGCATCGGTTAGCGGGAGATATGGACGCCATGCAATTGCAAGAAATAGAACAAGGAAGTGACATTCTTATTGCTAAGCAAAAAGTTGCCAACGAATTCGCAATAGAATGTGCCCTAATAAAAGTAGAAGGTTCCGAGATAGAGGACTTTGTCGTGGACGAAGCTTTGCAGATGCACGGCGGAATGGGTTTTTCTGGCGAGTCAGAAATTTCAGTATTATATAAGAACATAAGAGGAAATCGTATCTACGAAGGTACGAATGAAATCAATCGTCTCGTCATCGCTGGTACGCTCTTGAAATATGGCTTCAAAGGAAAATTGCCTTTGATGGATAAGATCATGGTTACATTTAATGAACTGAAATCAGGAAAAATATTAGCTATAAACGACCAGTTAGAAAACAGTGCGCTGGCGGAATCCTACATTAACAATACTAAGAAGGTTGTATTACTTACTATAGGTATGGCAGCGCAAAAGTATCAAGCGAATATAAAGGACAACCAAGAAGTACTGTCTAGGCTCTCTGATTTGCTTTCCTACATATACTTTATGGAATCTGTTCTACTGAGGGCACAAAAAAATGAGAAGCCTATTCACATGGATTTGATGTTATTGTATATATGCGAGAAGACACATCTAATCAATCAAAGTGTCAAGGAAGTCGTATTCAATTGCAAAGCCGCAGAGAGGGCTACTCGAGATTTTGAAAAATTCAGCGGTCTACTTAGACTGCCAGCTATAGACATCATCAGTCTGCGCAGAAAAGCGGCAAAATATTTTATAGACAAAAACGAATACAAAATATAACGTATGCATAATTACTATTTTACTGAAGAGCATAATCTTTTTCGCGAGAGCCTGAGGACCTTCCTCAATAAAGAGGTTGTGCCACACATTGATCAATGGGAAGAAGAGAGAAGAATTCCGCGTTCTATCTGGAAAAAGATGGGAGAATTAGGATATCTTGGTTTGGGTTATCCTACTGCTTATGGTGGTGCTGAACTGGATTTTTTCTACGATGTGATTTTTTGTGAGGAGACCTCTAGAGTCTTTTCTGGAGGTTTTGCCATTACGCAAGCTGTAGTGCAGTATATGTCCTCTACTTATATTGCAAAGTATGCTAGTGATACACTGAAGCAGAAATATCTACCAGGCATTATTTCTGGGGATCTGATTTCTAGTATAGCCATCACAGAACCATCAGCAGGATCTGATGTAATGAATATAAAATCGACGGCCAAATTGGAAGGGGATCATTACACTGTTAATGGCTCTAAGACCTTTATTACCAATGCCGTTTATGGGGATTTCATAGTAGCGGTAGTAAAAACAGATATTGACGCGGGACCAGCAGGTGTGAGCCTCATCATCATAGATAGGGATTCCGAAGGTATGACTGCTTCAAAGCTTAAAAAACTGGGATGGCATGCCTCAGATACTGCGGAATTAGCATTTGATAATGTGAAGGTGCCGAAGGAGAATCTCATAGGAGAGGAGGGCCAGGGGTTCTACTATTTGATGGGCGGATTACAGACTGAGCGATTAGTAGGAGCTGTGATGGGCTTTGCAGCTTGTGAGGCCACAATACAGTATACGCTACAATATATGTCTGAGCGACAGGCTTTCAATCGGCCTATCAGTAAGTTTCAGGTACTGAGACATCGCATGGCGCAGTTGGCTACTGAAGTAGAATCTTGCAAACAATTTGTACTTTACTGTTCTCGGTTGCATAATGATGGTAAGTACGCCGTCAAAGAAAGCTCGATGGCCAAACTTCTTGCTACTGAACTTTCCGACAAGGTCATGACACAGTGCCTGCAGATGTTTGGCGGATATGGCTATATGGAAGAATATAAAATAGCAAGGATGTTCAGAGATAGCCGCGTCGGAACTATAGGCGGGGGCTCGTCTGAAATTATGAGAGAGATCATTGCTAAAATGATGATGGATGATGTCAGCTATGAATCGGCTTCCACAAAAGAGGAATTAAACATTAATAATAATAATAATAATAATAATAATAATAATAATAATAATAATAATAATAATAATATGAATTTAGAAACAGTACTTGATCAAATCAGCCAGAAAGCAGCAGCTGCGGATCCACTCGGTAAGACACTTAAGTTTGACTTCGGAGATCAGCAATTATTCATAGATGGTACAGGAGAAAAGAATGCAGTATCTACAGAAAATAAAGATGCGGACTGCCTAGTAGAATCAACTTTTGAGGATTTCTTAGCTTTAACTACTGGAGAATTAAACCCAATGGGTGCGGTAATGTCTGGCAAAGTCAAAATAAAAGGTGACATGTCGGTGGCTATGAAATTGCAATCTTTGTTTGGATAAATTGACATTAATTTAAAGTATAAGTAGAACTAAAATTATGACTGCTAATTCATCTAATATTCCAACTGTCGTAGAAAAGTTTTATCACTGGGAAAAGAATACACCAGATAAATTTTTTCTCAGGCAGCCCTATGCGGATGAGTGGAGAACGATGACTTATGCAGAAGCAGGGCAGGAAGCTAGAAAAATGGTGACTGTTTTAAAGGAACACGGTCTCACAAAAGGCGCTCATATAGGTATCTATTCCAAAAATTGTTATCATTGGATATTGGCTGATCTTGCAACATTGATCGGTGGATATGTATCTGTTCCTTTGTATGCGAGCTTGCCTAAAAGTCAATTGGCGGAAGTCATTAAATTAGGTGATCTAGATGCTATTTTTTTAGGAAAACTAGACCATTGGGGTGACAGGGCATTAGTGATTCCAGAAAGCACTATGGCTATTAAGTTTCCACATTATGAAGGCAATGCTATCGTCGACATCGGACAAGATTGGAATGATCTTGTAGCGAATAAGACCCCTACTATTGAAAACCACTATCCACAGTTAGAAGATCTTTGGACTATTAAGTTCACCTCAGGTACAACGGGTACTCCCAAGGGCGTCATGCTAAGTCATAGATCATCTTCATTACAATATCATCATGAAGAAAAGACAAATTATGTAGGCTATTTTAATCATGGTGACATTAAAACTTTCTCTTACTTACCACTGAATCATATTGGGGAGAGATTAGGTGTGGCGCTGCCTACCATTTGGGGAGGTGGTACAATTTCTTTTGCTGAAAATATAAATACATTCATAAAGAATCTACGAGATACCCAACCCACCGTTTTTTTTGCTGTGCCAAGAATCTGGAATAAGTTTCATCAAAGCATTACTGCCAAAATTTCAGAAAGAAAACTTAAGATTCTTTTGGGGATTCCTTTTGTAAACAAAATTCTGAAAAAGAAATTACTATTGGGTTTAGGCTTAAAAGATGTGAAAATTGTAGCGACAGGCGCAGCCATTACACCGGCACATATCAAGAGGTTTTTTAAGATTTTGAACTTGCATTTAATTGAAGCTTATGGCATGACAGAATGCGGCCCCATTACTTATGGTGTAGCCACTGACTGTCCTTTTGACTCTGTAGGTCAGCCCAGTCCATATTGTGAGGTGAGCATAGAAAAAAATACAGATGAGATTCTTTTGAAAACACCATATATGATGATGGGTTATTATAAAAACCCTGACAAAACAGGTAGGGTGCTCGTGGACCAATGGATGCACAGTGGTGATCGGGGAACTATAGATGAGCGAGGAAATGTAAGAGTGGTTGGACGTCTGTCCGATGCATTTAAAACCACTAAGGGGAGTTTTATTACACCGAATGTATTAGAAGAATATATGTCAGCTAATGCCTTTATAGAGCAAATATGTGTGGTCGGATTAGGTATCCCACATCCTATTGCACTCGTCAATTTAAACGAAGATGGACAGAAATCAGATAAGGGAATTGTAGAGGCCTCCATTCTAGAGTTATTGAGCCAGCTTAACGATACTAGAGCAAAATATGAAAGAATTTCAACTGTCATCATTCAGAAGGATACATGGTCTATTGATAATAATTTACTTACACCGACATTAAAGGTGAAAAGGAATAATTTAAATAATCGTTTTAATGCTAATTTTTTGAAATGGCACGAATCAGAGGAGTCTATTATATGGTCATAGTCAGATCATAAAGAAAAAAATGAAATGATGGAAAATACAACTGATTTAGAAAATGAAACAAATCGATTATATCCTGAGATCGATAAAGTATTCAAGCTTCAAAAGCAAAATCAATATAATGTTGCAAAAACGACTTCAGCTCAGAGAATTAATAAATTAAAACTGTTACGTACAGCCATTACACATACTTATAACACTGAGCTTAAATTGGCGATGTACAAAGAACTAAGGAAGCACGAAACAGAAGTCGAGCTCAATGAAATCACTCCAGTTGTAGGTGCTATAAATTTTGCAATCAGAAGATTAAAACGTTGGATGCAGGATGACCCTGTCCCTACGCCGATGAGTCTTTTTGGTTTTTCGCATCGAATCAAATATGAGCCCAAAGGTGTTGTTCTGATTATTGCTCCATGGAATTTCCCGATAAACTTGAGTTTAATGCCATTAGTTTCGGCTCTTGCAGCTGGTAATACGATCATATTAAAGCCCTCAGAAAATACCCCTCATTCTTCTGTTGTCCTTAAGAAAATGATCAACAATTTATTTGACGAAGGCGAGATACATGTAATAATAGGTGGCATTCAAGAAACGACGTATTTGCTGAAGCAGCCCTTTAACCATATCTTTTTTACTGGTGCACCTCATGTAGGCAAGATCGTTATGAAAGCGGCTGCCGATAATCTTGCAAGTGTGAGCTTAGAGCTTGGCGGTAAAAGCCCAACAATTATTGATGAAACAGCGCAGATAGAAGATGCTGCAACAAGAATTGCCTGGTCAAAATGCCTTAACAACGGTCAGATATGCATCGCTCCAGATTACGTACTCATACATCAGAGTCGTAAGAATGAATTTATCAAAATATACAAAGAGAAGGTTAAGCAAATGTATGGTAGCCCGGCTGACTCTGAGTCTTATGGAAGAATAGTGAATAAGCGACACTTTGATCGTTTGAGATCTTATTTGGATGACGCTAAGGAAAAAGGTGGTAATGTACTGATGGGGGGACAGACAGATGCAAGCCAGAATTACATAGAACCTACAGTAATTGGCGCATTACCAGATACCGCTTTGCTTTGGCAAGAAGAAATATTTGGTCCCATTTTACCAATAAGAACATATTCTGATATAAAGGAAGCTATTCAATTTATAAACAGTCGCGAAAAACCATTAGCACTTTACATCTATAGTAAACATAAGAAAAGAATTAAGCAGATCATAGATCAAACGCGGTCTGGAGCGGTAGCGATCAATTACTCCGCAGTGCATTATGTCAATCCGCATCTACCTTTTGGTGGAAGTAATAATAGTGGAATAGGAAAAGCTAATGGCTATTATGGATTCCAAGCCTTTTCTAATGCCAAGGGCATACAAAAGCATTGGTCTTCGCCACTGAATTTGCTTGGTCTTATCTATCCTCCGTATACAGCTCGTAAAAGTAAATTAGCCAAACTCATAACCAAATGGTTTGCATAGAATCTGAAATATCAATAAATGAAAAATGTACTTATAACAGGTGGCTCAAGTGGTATAGGCTTTGAAATATCAAGAAGGTTTGCTCAGAATGGGTTTAATATATTTTGGGTGTCACTCGAAAAAGAAGAACTTATCGCAGCTAAGAAATCATTACAGGGTGCCTTACCAGATATTCAAGTAGAATACTTGGTTCAAGATCTATCATTAGAAGATGGAGTAGAGTTTGTTAGTAAATGGGTGGCATCGAAAGGAATTATAATAGATGTCTTAGTTAATAATGCTGGATATGGATGTTTCGGATTTACTTCTTCGATTTCGCGAGAGAAAGAAGAAAATATGATTCAACTCAATGTATTCTCCTTATATCGTCTTACTAGGTTTTTTCTCGATGAAATGATGAAGAGAAATGACGGAACTATTATCAATATTAGTTCCAATACATCCTTACAACCCGTACCAAAAATGGCGGTCTATTCTGCGACTAAGTCATTTGTTTCCCACTATAGTCAATCATTAAGCATGGAACTCGAATACCAGAAATCCAAGGTGAAAGTAATAACCATATGCCCCGCAGCTATACGTGATACAAAGTTTAAATCTAAAGCTGGAATGGATCATATTAAAACCTTCAATGGACTTGTTACGACTGATAAGAACGAAGTCGCCGATGATGTGTGGAAAGCCTACGACCGGGGCATAAATTATAGATTATCGGGTCTTAAACTTAGACTGTCATATCCCCTCATGAGTATACTTCCTAAGTTCATAATAAACGCCATAATAAGATGGGAATTGTCGGGAGGAAAATAATAGCATATTAATTTTAAATTATAGTAACATACTTCATTTTGTATACTCTACATCACTACAATGAAACTCTTTGAATTAGTTAGTTTGTAATTACTGTTTAAAATAGCTGGTTTTATATTCTAACCCTATTTTCTTTTCGATAAGTAATACTTCAGGCTTATCTTTTCTTAACCCAACCTGCCAATTATTAAAAACTTCCCATTCTTCATTAACAAAAATAGGCTCACCATACTGATTAGTCAAGGCTTTTCGAATTCTGTCTTCTTCTCCTTTTCCAGTTAATATCCATACTACATCTAAAATATTAATCCCAAATCGAGCTTCAAATGTTCTTGAGGACCCTAAGTAATCAAAGCCAAAACAGTTGATTTGAAATTGAGCATTTGGATCAGTTCCATCTAATTTTTCAGTACTTGTAAAATTACTATTAGCTTCTAATAATGGCATTAGTTCATCAAAGGATGGACCCATTTTAATAAATGTTGGTATTTCACTCGAGGGTTTAGATTTTGTATCATTCTTATAATCTGGATTTAGATATAACCAGTTTCACAGCTTCGATTAATAGTTTCTCTATTTAAGTTCGAGACATTTGTTTTTCACCCCAACTTCTCAATTGTTTAATGAATGGAATTAATTCTTCTCCAGTTGAAGTAAGGGAATATTCAACCTTTGGAGGAACTTCTAAATAGACTTTTCTTATGACTAATTGGTCAGCCTCTAATTCTCTTAATGTTTGTGTCAGCATTTTAGGAGTAATCCCAACAATTGCTCTTTTTAATTCTCCATACCGCATAACCTCGTTTCTAATTACCCAAAGTATGCGTCCTTTATATTTTCCTCCAATTCTTTTGAAGGCATAATCTACTGCGCAATGAGCTATTTCATTTTTATTTTTCATCCATTTTATATTTTAAATATCTGATTATCAGATTTACTATACTTTTGGTATGTAGTGTACTTTATTGTAAGTACTTGCGATAAAGGTATTAAATTCTTTTCTTTGTAAAGGTTATTCGAATCAATAATACTTATTATAACAGATAACTTGAAATCGCATTTAGCTTATAAGTAAAACTTCAATTAGAAGACTAAATATAAAAAGTGGAGAACGCATTAAATTTCATTTTAAAATGAAAACAACTAGTATTTATAATACAATATCAAAAATGAAATCAGCAATCAAAAATCAGTTCTTAATAACAGGCATTACGCTAATATTATTTTTAGGAATACTAAAACTTCCTTTGGATACGGGACTAGAAAATTTTGATTTATCCAGCCAACAATCCGATAATATTATTACGCTCATAAAAAATTTGGTTATTCTTATACTAGCGATATTCGCAATAAAAAAACTAAAACTTGTTGAACTCTCTGGATTGAGCAAGCATATAAAGGTGCAAAACAAGTTCTTGATTTTAATTCCTATGTACTTAGTAATAATAGGTGTATTATCACTTTTAGGCACTGATTTATCAAGCATTTCGGCGATTGATTTTATATTACTATCGTTGGCAATGCTTTCGGTTGGATTTGTAGAAGAGTTTATTTTCAGAGGTATTCTTCAATCTGTGTTTTTAAAGAAGTATGGTCATAAAAAAAGTGGCATCTTATTAAGTATCTTTTTTCCTGCAGCACTTTTTGGAGGATTACATTTATTAACTTTGGATATGTCCAATATTGCAGCTTCCATTGGGCAAGTTGTATACGCCTTTTTTATAGGCGCAGCTTTTGGAGCAATTTTATTAAAAACCAATAAATTAATCCCATTAGCAATTTTACATGGAATTATCGATATAGTCTTTAGTATCAATGCACTGTTGGACGATAGCGCAATGGCGGGAGAAATTGAACAACAAGACATTGGGCAAGCCATTGGTTCTATGTTGGTGGTTTTACCATTATTTATTGTTGGTTTACTTATCATACGTAAAATTAGCCTTAGAAGTGTTCAAGAAAAAATAGTTTTATCCAGCAAAATTGAACTTTCATAATATGATGAATTTAAAAGAAAATTTTAAGGGTGTTAAGGATTATTTTTCGCCTAAAGTTATTGGAGAGGTAAACGATGTGTACGTAAAAATAGTCACAATAAAAGGAGACAAGGTGCCTTGGCATACGCATGAAAATGAGGATGAACTATTTTATATTGTTGAGGGAAGTCTCTTATTTGAAAGTGAAAATGAGGATAGCTTTACAATGAATACAGGAGATTTATTCATCATGAGAAAAGGAATTAAGCATAGGGTCTCTTCACAAAAAGAATGTAAGATTATGTTGATTGAGAACAAAACAACTTTACATACTGGGAATGTCGAAGACGACATAACAAAAAGTATTCAGCAGCAATTGGGCTAATCCATCATGTTTCATTTTTTGATGAATCTCTAAAGCTCAATAAGACACTTTAGAAGACGCTGTCTCAATACGAAAAGGTGGGGTGTTTCATAACTGCTAATATTCTTAAACAAGACGCTATCAACAAGCAAAACCATTAATATAGAATAATGAAAACAGCAACAATCAAATCAAAAGCTATATTATAAATTGAGATTGTCATAGTTCTTGGAGTTATGGCTGGAACCAAAGCAATATTTGATGAATTTCAAATCGTTCCCTCTGGTTATAATGGTTGCATAGGAATTTAGGTAGGAACCTTAGTCGCAACATTTTTCTTAAAAAAAAGGAATATTAATTGGTTTGACATCTGCCTGCGCTTGCCCAAAGGAAGAAAAGAATGGCTTACCCAACTTGGCATTGAAATCTTAGCCATTGGTTCCATTTTTCTTATCACTTTTATTACACTATTTGTATTGAAACTGTTTTTCGGATTGCAGCAAGCTGCAGACGCCACAGGCAAGTTTAGTTTCTTCTTAGGGAGACCTGTGGTTTTCATACTGTATCTCATAATTGGAATTTGGTTTGGAGCCGGTCTTGGAGAAGAACTTTTAATTCGTGGATTTTTATTGAATCAATTACAAAATATATTTGGGGATAGTAAAATATGTTGGGCTTTGGCTTTGCTTACCCAAGCAATAATATTCGGATTGATGCACATTTACCATGGAACAATGGGGATGGTTATTACAGAATTAATTGCCTTATCGTTCGATACATTTTATTTGGTTGCTAAACAAAGACTATTCCCTGTAATTTTTGCTCATGCCATTTTCGATACACTAACGATGGTAGTGTTTTATTTTTCAGAAGGTGCGGGTTAACATCTTTAAGTAGTATTTCGAATTGATAATATACATAATGTTAGGTTCTAATCTTATCCGAAATAATGTAGCCAATAACAAAAAAAAAGTAGCATCAAAGGCCTGGAATAGCCTGCAGTTTTTAGTGTTTTTGGTGGTATCCTTTAGTTGTCGTAAGGGATTGTAAACTGTACTGAACAGCTATCGGTGCTTTGTTTATTGGTAAGGTCCTTGAGGGTCCGATATAGATTGATATTTGGGCTTTTTCTGGCTGAGTCCAAGTCTTTCTTTTTGGATTGGGAGGGAAGGAACAGAAGATTCTTATTTTTACAAAACCTTAGGTAGAATATGTTCAGTAAATAATGCTAAAAATTGTTCATCACGAATTGTTATGATTTTGGATTTACCTAGTTTTCGATCCAAATACTTGAAAGTGACATGAGTTTGGGATACATGTAGAATTGTAGCCTTACCAAATAATAAAACAAATTTAATTTTACTAAATTTGAAATATTATGCAGAAAAGTAAATTCACAGAAACACAGATTATTAATGCAAACAAAGCAAATGGATCAGGAAGGAGTGTTGTTGAATAATTAAGAGAAATGGGCATTAGATTAATGATGAAATTATATTCCTACATAAATATATTACTAAACACAAGTAACAAAATGAGACCACTAAAACTATTATTTATATGCATGCTAATGCTGCCAATAATTGCTATTGCACAAAAAAATAAAGATAAATCTTCAGAACCAACCGTAAAACTGACAGACTCTTTATTTCATGGTTTTAAATGGCGTAATATAGGTCCGTTTAGAGGAGGTAGAAGTGTTACTTCTACTGGAGTAACAGGACAGCCTCATACATACTATATGGGATCCACGGGCGGCGGTGTTTTTAAAACTACTGATGATGGAATATCATGGAAAAACATCTCTGATGATTTTTTTAAAACTGGATCTGTTGGTGCTATTGCAGTATCTGAAAGTAATACAAATGTTGTAGTTGTTGGTATGGGCGAACATGCTGCGCGTGGGGTTATGACTTCTATGGGAGATGGTGTATACAAATCTATGGATGCTGGAAAAACATGGAAGCACTTAGGATTAGATAAAACCCGGCATATTTCAGATGTTGTCATACATCCTACAGACCCTGATGTTATTTATGTAACTGGGCAGGGAGCTCAATATGCCCCATCAGAAGAACGTGGAATTTATAGAACTCAAGATGGGGGAAATACATGGGAGAACATATTGTCAGTAAATGATACAACGGGAGCTTCATCCATGTCTATGGATATGAACAATCCTCGTATTTTATATGCTTCAATGTGGCAACATCACCGGTCTCCTTGGTTTATGGAATCTGGTGGTGAAGGTTCAGGGTTATATAAGTCTAATGATGGTGGAGATACTTGGGAAAAATTGAAAGAAGGATTGCCAAATACTTTTGGTAAATCTGGCATTTCTGTATCTCGGGCTAATTCAGAACGTGTGTTTGCTGTTATTGAAGCTGAAGGAAAAAAAGGGGGAGTATATCGATCGGATGACGCGGGAAAAACTTGGAAACAAATAAATAAGAATCGTGTCAATATAGCACGATCTTGGTATTATATGGAGATTTTTGCTGATCCTCAAAATGAGAATGTTGTGTATGTTTTAAATGCACCTGTAATGAAATCTATTGATGGAGGAAAAAGTTTTTCTACTATTCCTGTTCCTCATGGAGATAATCATCATTTGTGGATCAATCCAAACGATAATACCAATCTAATTAACTCTAACGACGGAGGCGCTAATATTTCCTTTAATGGAGGAAAGAGTTGGAGCTCCCAACAAAACCAAGCTACTTCTCAGTTTTATCGTGTAATAACCGATAATTTGGTACCGTATAATGTGTATGGTGGGCAGCAAGATAACTCTGCGATTGCCATTGCAAGCCGAACAAACGATGAAGGAATCGATTGGAAGGATTGGTATTCTGTGGCGGGTGGTGAAAGTGCTTTTATTGCTTTCGATCCTGATAATCCAGAGACAGTTTATGGTGGTACATATCAAGGAAATATTGGCAAGTGGTCAAAAACATCAAGAGAACAAAAATCAATTAAGGAATACCCAGAACTGGGATTAAGTATTGCGCCAAAAGACGCTAAGTATCGGTATAATTGGAATGCACCTATTATAAGTTCACCTCATAACAGAGCTACAATTTATCATGCTGGTAATGTTGTTTTTAAAACAACTGATGAAGGAACAAGCTGGACGACAGTAAGTCCAGATCTTACAAAGAACGAAACGGACAAACATGGTCCAGGCGGCGGGCCTTATACAAATGAAGCGGCAGGGGGAGAAAATTACAACACGCTTACTGCATTAGTAGAATCAGAACATGAAGAAGGTGTATTGTATGCAGGTAGTGATGACGGTTTATTACATATTACAAGAAATGGTGGTCAAACATGGGAAGATATTACACCAAAAGACATTACAGATGGTATTATAAATAGTATTGATGTCTCTCCGCATAACCCAGCGGCAGCCTATGTAGTTATCATGCGATACAAATCTATGGACTTAAATTCCTATGTTTTTAAGACAACTGATTATGGACAAAACTGGACAAAAATTGTAAATGGTCTAGATGATCCAAACGGTTTTGTAAGAGTTGTTAGATCAGATAAAAAAAGAGAAGGATTATTGTATGCTGGCACCGAGACGGGCTTATACGTTTCAAATGATGATGGTGCTCATTGGCAACGTTTAAAATTGAACTTGCCAATTGTTGCTATTAATGATTTAGCCATTCAAGATAATGATTTGGTAGCTGCTACATCAGGTCGTGGATTCTGGATTTTAGATGATTTAGGTATGCTACAAATGATAGATTCTAATCCTAAACCAATTCAAATATTCGAGCCCAAAGAAACTTACCGCATTTTTGGTGGGACCTCTAAAGCTGCAGGACAAGGTCAAAATCCGAAAAGTGGTGTGACTTTCGATTATTACTTAGATGAGGCAGCAGATTCTTTAGATTTAAAATTAGAGGTATTACAGGATTCAAAAGCGATAAGAACCTATACTAACAAAAAACAAAAAGATTTTAAATCGTGGCCAGGAGGACCATCTAAACCACAGATTATGCCTTCAAAAAAAGGCTATAATCGCTTTACCTGGGATTTTAATAGAGAGGCATTGCCGGCTATAAATAAGGTTTTCATATTTGGGGGACTTTCTGGATCTAGCGTAGCTCCTGGTCGTTATACTTTACGATTAACATTTGAAAAAGATACTGTTGAAACAGTCATAACTATTCTTCCAAATCCTGTAATTAATTCAACTTTTCAAGACTTTGGAGAACAACAAAAAATGCTTGTAACCATTGAAAATACGATTAGAGATATGCATGAGTCTGTAAACCAAATGCGATCTGCCAAAACTCAGCTTGATACTTATGCTCAGCTTTTAAAAGGTAATGAGAATATGAAACCTTTGATAGAAAAAGGAGATTCTTTATCAAAGCGTATTAATAGTTGGGAAGAAAATTTAATACAGGCCGATCAAAAAACGTTTCAAGATGTTATTAATTTCAATAATAAGCTGAACGCACAACTTATTCATCTTAAAAGCTATATAGACCAAGCAGACCCTAAAGTTACTAATGGTGCTAAAGAACGATTTAATGACTTAATGAAAGATTGGGAAGTATATAAAAATGAACGTGATGCTATTATAGAAACAGGAATGAATGACTATAATATATTGTATAAATCGCTAGATATACCGGCACTTATTATTAATGAAAAGAAGTAGTATCAATGATTAATTACTTCACTATGGGAAATAACGAAAAGGCAACAATGGCTAAAAAAAAATAGGTGCATTTTAAAATGTCGTTTTTTAATGAATTTATTAGTGCGATTTAAAATATTTTTTTTGCTTAAATGCTTAAATGCTTAAATGCTTAAATGCTTAAATGCTTAAATCTGCCTGCATTGTTGCACAATGCTATACAGATCTCGTTTATGCTAGAGCAATCACATGATTGCAGAATCGCTTTATCATGTTGACTATATGAAGAATACATTTCAAAGCAGTTTAGCGATTAAAGTCGTTTTGCAAAAACGACATCGTGAAATGCACCTTAAAAAATCTTTACTGCCCTGTGGACAGAAAGTCTTTTAACTTTGACCGTCAGCTGTAACCACAAACAATAAATGAAACGATACGAAAAAATAATATTAATCATTTTTAGTATTGTATTGATACTTCAACCATTTGCATTTCCGGGGAAAGGTGCATTATTTATTCTTGCGACTTGGTTGTTATCTGCTTCTTATCTTTTTGGTGGCTATTGGCTCTTTGAAGCAAAAGAAAATAAAAGAGTTGTAATCTCAATAATATCTGGAATAGTTCTTTCCTCTTCACTTTTTAATTTACCACACTTAATATGGAGATATAATGAATCCTTTTACAACTTTCTGCCTATTGCAAACGGACTACTATTCATATCTTTATTAGGTTTCTTATTTCTAAAAAGAAATTCTGAAACGAATCTTAGGAGTATTAAATTAATATTTGTACGCTCTTTAATTATTCTAGCGGTATCCTCTTTTTTTACTTATACTCCAATATCATTCAAACCACTTAGAGCTATTCTTTATTCACTTAATTCTGGTCGTGTTTATATTCAAGCTAACTTACGAACGTTTGATTATATCGAGGAATGTGAAGACGCTCTTGATAAAGGCGAATGTGAAAGAGCATTTCAATTCGCATTGCAAGCAAACGAAGCTGGAAAGACTTGGCTTAGAATTCCATTAGAAAAACAAAAAGACTCTTTAAATAGTGCAGAAGTCAATTTAATTCAAGTTGATTCAAGCCAAAGTCAACTTTGGAAAATTAGTAGAACGTATAGCAATCTATACCAAGCATATAAATGTAAAGCAGATGTGCATTATAAGAATAAGCAATATGATCTGGCATTAAATTATTTCTTAAAAGCTGATAAAGCACTTTCTAATTATGTAGGTAAATCTGAATATTGGAAGATTCAACAGGTCCAATCCAAAAACATACTTGCCCTTTGCTACAAAGAACTATACAATTACGAATATGCAGACTCTCTTTTTGTTGAAGCTATAGAGCAATACGTAGCCATTAAGGACACAACTGATAGGAATGTAGCTACCTTTTATAGCAATCTTGCCGAATCCATGTTTGAACAACTCCAATTCGGATATTCCAATGTGTTTTACAAGGAATCAATCGTAATTCTTCAAAGAGATACTACCAATGAAGAAAACAAAAAGAGCATCATCGGAAATTACCTCAGCTTGATTAAGAATCACCTGCAAGCTGATAGTTTAGAACAAGCAATGTTCTTTATTGAGGAAACATTCAAACGAGTTGATAAAGCAACGGTTGATTTCTGCAATACAAACCTTTACTATGGACTCTATTTTTATAAATTAAGTAAGTATAAACAAGCTGATGACGTTCTTACCGATTGTCTAGATTGCCATAAAAAACTATTGGAGTCTACCAATCAAAATATCGCAGAAAATCATCTAGCCTTAGCTCTAGTGAAAATTGCACTTGCCGAATACGACTTAGCTAAGAACAATTTGGACAATGGAATAGAAATAACAACTAAAAATTATGGTAAAAATAGTTCTCGTTATGCCAATTATCTAAAAGCTTACGCGCACCTTGATAAGGAACTTAGTAACTACGAAAAGGCAGAACAAGTGTATTATCAAGTTCTAGAAACCTATAACAAGGAGCTAGGAGAAAGGAATATGAAAATACCAGAAGTTCTTTCAGGTTTAGCTGACCTTGAAATAATACTTGCGAAATTTGTCAAAGCAAAGACCCATTCTGATAGTTCAATATCTATAGCAAATTACTTTGTTAATCTTGATAGTCCAGGTACAACAAGCCTAATAAATAATGCTGCATATGTCAACTATTATATTGGTAATTACAACATTTCAGACTCTCTTTACCAACAGACATTGAAAATTAATAAGGACTTCGAATTACAATCAACAGCAACGTCGGCTTTTGCATTAAACGGACTTGGACTTATAATGACTGCAAAAAAAGAATACAAAAAAGCAGATTCTTTATTCATTCGAACACTCAAACTACACAAAAAAATATTTACAGAGAATCATCCTATTACAGCAGTTATTTATCTCAACTATGCCAACTTAAAAATAGAAGAAAATAAGTTGAAACAGGCAAAGAAAATGTTGACTATTTCCAAGGATATAAACAAAAGATTCTTCGACCATAAGCACGACATTTTTGCGGATATTTATGTAGCCTATGGAGACATCGCAAAAAGAGAGAGACGACGTGAGAAAGCAAGGGAATATTACCAAAAAGCATTGGACATCTATCTTGGCAAATTTGACGAAGAGCATATA
This sequence comes from Halioglobus sp., assembly GCA_047628935.1. Taxonomy (GTDB): domain Bacteria; phylum Bacteroidota; class Bacteroidia; order Chitinophagales; family Saprospiraceae; genus CAJXUU01. The sequence continues at coordinate 40,353 of JBLHWH010000017.1, forward strand.
CGTGTTAAATCAACAAAAGAAAAGATAAAAGGTAGCAACTAGCAAGAGTGGTTGTTGATTAATATTGAGCAAACTATATGGTAAGTTTACCCAAGGTTTTTTTTAACATTAGATCAAATCGCAAACCTTCTTTGTAATTTGCAGAGACGAAGACTTATCATTATACGTAAATACAACTAACCATGAAGAACGTAACTCTATTGCTTATAATATTATCTTTTTTGGGATTTCCATTTTGTGAAGCTTTAGCACAAATAAATAATCCCAAAAACATCCCTTATACTTGGGAGACAGATACTACGAAACACATTATTGAGTTATCCGAAATTTCAGTGGCTGTTCCAAGACAGACTTTTCCTACTATTGATTATCCCAATTTTATTGGCAAAGCCGAAGGTCTGGAAAGCTTCTTTGAGCATGAACCTGTAATTTCAGTCTCTATCGGTGGAGAATCTAAAGCCTATCCATTGAACATGCTGACCATGCATAAAATATCTAATGATAGTCTAGGGGGAATACCAATTCTACCAACTTTTTGTCCATTATGTAACGCAAGTGTTGTGTATGACAGAAGATTGACCCACGGAGGACAAGAGTATGTTTTGGAATTTGAAGTGTCAGGAATGCTCCGAAATAGTGACATGGTAATGGCCGACAAACAAACCCAAACTTGGTGGCAACAATTAATGGGGGTTGGACTAGTTGGAGATTTAAATGGGGCAGAATTAGAGGTTATTCCATCAATGGTTCTTTCCGTTAAGGATTATTTTGAGAGATATCCAAACGGATTAATTTTATCTCCCAATACAGGAACAGCGGCAGAAGAACGATATGGTACCAATCCCTATACAAACTATGATAGTTTGGGTAATACTCCTTGGGTAAGGTATTTTGACCAATCTAAATTAGACACTCGCCTTCCTGCGATGGAGAGAGTCATAGACTTGGAGGGTGAAAATAGTTATAAAATATATCCGTTTTCAATTATTGCTAAAAAGGGAGTAATCAATGACAGGTATGACAAAAAGAACATTGTGATATTCTATAAAGAAGGAACGGTTTCGGTGTTAGACAAAAGTGATATCTCAAAATCAAAATCAATTGGGTCCGCTACTATGTTTTCGTCTGAAATAGATGGAAAAATCCTGACATTTCGAAAAGAGGATGAAGGTTTTATCGACTATGAAACTGGAAGCATTTGGGACATTACAGGCAGATGTATCAATGGAAAGATGAAAGGGAAGGAATTATTTCCTGAAAGATATAGTAATCACTTTGCTTTTGCTTGGCTAACTTTCTATCCAGAATCAGAAATTTATATTGAAAAAAAATAGTATTTAACAATTAGCTATTGATAAGGGAAGTCTTAAATCACTTCATAATAAGTATATTACTTTATGCTTTTGGAGAATCAACAATAATGAAGACTGCTCATAACAAGTCACATCGACAATATTCCTTGTCACAGCTCTAATGGAGCTGATGAGTAACATCGCAAGTGAAAAGCGCAGCTTCTATCCCCAAAAACCAATTAATCCCAACCGAATCACACTTCTCAAGCGAAATTTTCATATTTTTCACTTCTAAACAAATGAGAAAGATGATGAAATATACTTGGATATTAATAATTGCAATGTTTGCCCTTGGGTCTTGTAACGAATCAGAAAAGTCAACAATTCCCAAAACTCAAGTTGAAAAGACTGAAATGGAGACTTTGTTATCTAAGTATACAACATTCAAATTGGAAACCGACCTATCAATGCTGAGCTCGAATCAAAAAAAGATGATTCCCATCTTAATAGAAGCGGCTGAAATGATGAATGAGTTGTTCTGGTATGAATCATATGGCGATAAGAATGAATTACTATCGACGATAAAAGATGAGGATACAAAGAAATTTGTGGAGATCAATTATGGTCCTTGGGATAGATTGAATGGGAATAAATCTTTTGTTTCTACTGTAGGAAAAAAGGCTGATGGAGCGAATTACTATCCAGCCGACATGACAAAGGATGAATTCGAGAAATCAGAATTGACGGATAAATCGAATCTTTACACATTTATAAGAAGAGATAAGGACGGAAACTTGATGTCCATTCCATATCACAAACAATTTGCATCTCAAGTAGCTAAAGTTTCTACTTTGTTAGCTCAAGCAGCAGATTTAGCGGAAGATGCGGGATTGAAGAATTACCTTTCCCTAAGATCTAAAGCTTTATTGGATGATGATTATCAACCAAGTGATTTTGCATGGTTGGATATGAAAAGTAATCAGATCGATGTAGTAATAGGTCCAATAGAAACGTATGAAGATCAACTATTTGGATATAAAGCGGCTCATGAAGGTTATGTTCTTGTAAAGGACATGGAATGGAGTAAGAGATTAGAAAAGTATGCAGCATTTTTACCTGAATTACAAAAAGGGTTACCTGTTCCTAATGAGTATAAAAAAGAGAAGCCTGGAAGGGATACAGAGTTGAATGCATATGATGTTGTTTATTATGCTGGAGATTGTAATGCAGGAAGTAAAACGATTGCAATAAACCTACCGAATGACGAAGAAGTGCAGTTGAAGAAAGGAACTAGAAGATTACAATTGAAGAATGCAATGAAGGCAAAATTCGAAAAGATCTTAGAGCCTATTGCAGACGTATTAATAGATCCATCACAAAGAAGGCATGTCAAATTTGATGCATTTTTTGCAAATACCATGTTTCATGAAGTTGCACATGGACTAGGCATCAAAAATACGATCGATGGAAAAGGAACAGTAAGGAAAGCACTGAAGGAACATGCATCAGCATTAGAAGAAGGAAAGGCAGATATGCTAGGACTTTATATGATCAATCAATTGCACAAGAAAGGAGAGCTTGACGGTGAATTAAACGATTACATTGTAACATTTATGGCTGGCATATTCAGGTCAGTTCGTTTTGGAGCATCTTCCGCTCATGGAAAAGCGAATATGATCCGATTCAATTTCTTTGATGAAATGAATGCTTTTACTAAGGATGAAAAAGCAGGAACATATAAAGTGAATTTTGCTAATTTCCAAAAAGCAATGGATGCATTATCTGAGGAAATCCTAACCCTTCAAGGAGATGGGAACTATGATGGCGTGGCAAAATTAGTTGCGGAGAAAGGAGTCATAAAACAATCATTGCAAAATGACTTGGATCTATTGTCGAGAAAAGGAATTCCTGTTGATGTTGTATTCGAGCAAGGAGTAAGTGCATTAGGTTTGTAGTATCTAGTCTTCTTTTGATATGGATAACTTAATTCTTATGGACTAAGCCCAGCTAACGAAGCGGCTCCTAAATATGTATGGAGTGCACTTACTGGAGCGTATATGGTTTGCACACACTGTGAAAGGGTAGGTGATGTTGTTTAAAGTGGAAAGTGGATTTTAGTTTGCTATGGTTTATATTTCTACTTTGTGTTTTAGAATTTTATGTATTTAAACAGATTACAGTTAAGATCGTAATTGATATTCTGAGGGTAGCCGTTTTATTCAGATAGTACTCGTTTAAACACGGATAATAGTTTAGGGATGGGAAATGGCTAACTTTTTGATTATCAGTTGAATTGTATGGGGTGTGTAACCGATATATGTGGAAGTTGTATGTTTTGGGTTACACACACACACACACAAGTTGGCTATAATTCAATACAACAACATTAGTAGATAATATCAAATCTATTAAATAATGGTTTTGTCGTCGGAAAGCAATCTTGATGTTGCACAGTTAATAATAATAATTTAGTTTTTTTAGATAGACTATTATGATTAACATTTTTTTCTAAAAAAAATTATATTCTTAACTCAAGTTCTTCTATTGCTTAGTTGCTCTCAAGATAAGTGCTGCGAAAAATTGGAATTAGAAGATACTAGTATCGTGAACATAGAAGAATATATGATTGTAAAAACTGTATTAATAAATTATTCTAGTCTAGATGATGGTCAAATAAGTCAAAGTTCAATAATAAGTGGAGAAAATAATTCTAAATTTATCTATGGAATGATTCAATAATAAGATTACACATTCTACTTGTTATTTTTCCTTTCTACATCGTTAAAATGCCTCGTCAATGCCCTGCATTGCCTACGTTTTTTGCCTCATAGGAAAATAAAATACTAGCGTATAATATTGTAACATTTATTAATGTACCATTCCTATAGCAGATTAAATTCAATATTAGCGGAAAAGTATTTCCAAAAAAAATGCAATCAATTTCAATTGGGGAGACAAATTCGAAACTTCCAATGTTTTGATAAATGACTCAGAGATTCAATGCTACTTTTCGCCATGAGAATTTGGTTATTCTGGCTGGAAAGGGCATTACGATAATTCTTTAGGAATATTATTATTTGGTCGGCCATTAATCTACAATGAATCAAATGCATTTTTATACTACGAGTATATTTGTGGGATCTTGTGCGGAACTGGTTATACTATGTTGTTACAAAAGAAAGATGAAGAATGGGAAGTCACAAACATCAAAGTAGAATGGATAATTTAGTTCTAATGATCGTTATGCATTCTATGAAGAAAAAACTATAACTAATCGAGTAGACGGACACACCTGCGATTGTTGATGTGGTGCGCCTCCCACGCCACTGTAGCTTTCGACTTTGCTCAGGATAAACCAAGTGGGTCTCGTTCCAATAGCTATCGGAACCGCGGTTCGAAGTTCCATACCTACATTTATTTTTTGTAATTATTGTATTATCAGGGTGTGAAACAATTAGAGCAGTACAAATACCAAGTAAAATTAAATGAGGAAAATGAATTGAATCAAAGAACTGAGCTAAAGGGGTGCATAACAAATTGCACTTTTTCTAAAAGGAGAAATGATTTCTAATTTCGGAACCTTAAACCAACAAGGTCTGAAGAACCGGTACAACAAAGTGAAGGCTGAAAAGCCATAGTTACAAAATGGAAACAAAAATCAGCCCTTCAGGCTTCAAATGAGAACGGTAAACATATAAACGATGGTCTATCGAGTATTGCTAATCGGAATCATCCCCTCAGCATTCAGATAAAAGATCGAAAGCTAAGGATATGTTGAATTTTTTAGGAACACAACTTGGAATGCATCCAACTTCTTTGAGTGATGCTCTAAAAGAGACACAAAAGATTCGTTTTAAAGAAGATAATCATCTATTGGGTTTCAGTTTGGAAATACTAGAAAGAAAAGTATCTGGAAAAATAATTCATTATCACAAAGGAGGAACACCTAGTTTTTCTAGTTTCCCTGGTTTTAATCCTGAAGATTAAATAGGTATTGTAGTTCTTATTAATGGAAGAAGGTATTTTAGTGATTTAGGGTTTAAATTATTAGACACTGCTTATCCATTAACTATAGCTGAGTAGCGACTAAGAAAAATGATGCTAACAAGAGGATTAGCTGAGAACAAGTGATGGTGATATCAGCATTGACTAATGCCAAGGTGACCACATTTCAGTGATACGTATAAAAAGAGCACTAAATTGTTAGAAATAGACCTATTGTAGAGATTGAGATTGAAAGAAATGGAAACATCAAAAAAGTAAATTTATCAACAGAATACATCTTTCTACGCTCAGAATTTAAAAGCAGTTAACTTTGCAATCTAAAATAAATTAATGTCAAAATTACAGCAGCCCTTAATTAAAGAAATAGCAAGAGAGATAGCCAAGGGTAATACCTGTTATATTGAAAGGTATTCTAAAAAAATCACAACGATAGATCATTCTACTGAAGATGCAGATGCGATAGCGGCACAAGAAGAAGCGCTAGTTGAAGTAGAGCGGAAAATAGATAATCACTTAAAACTAGAGAAGCTAAGTACGGGAGATCAGATAGAGATCATGGAGTATTTTATAGAAGAGGTTGCAGACAAATCTGTACGTAAGCAATTATCAAACGGTCTTAAAAGGAAGAATCCTATTCGGAATTTCAATCAGGCCATAGATAGCGATATGGAGTTGAAACAACAGTGGAGAATTTTTAAGTTTGAAGAGTATCAGCGATGGGTTTCTAATTTTATTATTGATGCTTATAATTATTAGGGATAATATGGTGTTGCAAGACATAAGCAACAAATAGCTAAAATGGATAGGAAGTAAATCAAATAATTAAATCCCAAAAAAAGAAATTGAAAGCTCATTTACTTAATTGTAGGTGGGCTTTTTGATTATTTCTTATATCCACTGAAAACGGATTGTTCATAATCACAATGTAAATAACGAAAAGTTGAATTCATAAATATCTCTTTGAAGATGTCATTAGAGTTAATGACTAAGATATCACCCACGTCCCTTAAGGAAATGATGACTTTCTGCAATTTGTAATCACTCATTCATTTGCAATGAGGCATTGTTAACCAATATGTAAGAAAATATTTTATAAATTTCAAAAAAAATCTAATTAATGTATCTTGCCGACCCTAGCTAAAGGCGAAAAATATGGAAGACAATAGAATACTTGATTATATTAAAGATGTATTAGATAAAATGCCAACGGGTTGGTTTAGTCTAACAACCCATAGACTAGATATTTATGATGAGAAATTGGCCAAAATTCAATTTTTAGAACAGTTTGAAGCCTTATTTGAAGCTAATAATTCTGAAGCATCAGCACTCAATGAATTACCTACTGCTTACGACTATATTCGATTGGGTCATCCATTATCTTCTATTCTAGAATGGGTCATTGCCAAATTAAATAATCTAGAACCAAAAAATGTAATCAGTTTTTCATCAAAGACGATTCCTATTTTGGCGATACTAAGAAAAAACTTATTAGATAATAAGAGTACCCAAATTATCTATACAGGTGAATTGCCAGAGTGTTTTGATGTGGAAGTACTAAGACGTATATATGGGTATGAATTTGAGTTGAAGAAAGTGGAAAGTATAGAGGACCTCTCCGTCCGTGATAGCTATCGGGATAGCGGGAGTACTATTTTTGTTTCACATCAAGATGAAATGAATGCTATTGATCTCACTCCTAGGATAGACTTTTTTATTGGTCTTTATTCTCATCTTGGAAGTGTTTTATTGGTAAATGGTGAGCAAAATGAAAGTTATATTTCAGAGATTCAGCATGTAAGAAGAAGAGAAACCATCTCAATGACGCCTGCCAATTCTCTTGATGCTATAAAGTTGCTAATAGATAAGTCTACTTCTCATAATATTAAAAGTGATGTCAAGGCAAACACTATTATTGAGCGGAGTCGAAATAAAACAAGTGTCTTAAATTCAATCAAAGAGATCACCGGAGCAGATACTAAAGCACTCGTTGCTTCTAGTGGACTATCTATTCAGTACGCGATTATGATGGGGCTCATTCATGATGCACTTGAAAATCATAGTGGAAAGGCTATCAAATTTATAGTTCCTACAAACTGTTATGGTGGTACCAATGACCAAGCAAGACGTGTAGCTGCGTGTATAGATAATGTGGAAGTGGTGGATTTAGCCGTGGATGGTGATCACAATATGGTTCAAAGTATTGATATCGTATTGGATAAAATTGCTAAAGAAGATGCCATTCCTTACATCATCGCAGAAATTCCGACAAACCCTAGAGTTGAAGTTCCAGATCTTCTAAAATTAAAGGACGTATTAAGTGCAGCCCGTAAAACGGCAACTGGTGAAATAGCTATTGAACCAGTTTTTATTCTAGATCAAACATTTTGTCCTAACGTACACTTTTTAGGTGAAGAGGATATACTCTCAACGGTTAGAACCATTTCGTATGTGAGTGGATCGAAATTTCCAAGTGGAGGGCAATGTACTGCTGGCTACTGTGTAGCAAATAAAAAAGCGGGTGATTTGATGGGCAACATAGAGAAACATCTAATACTCTGCGATAATCAGGCTAGAAACCTTCAAATGGAAATATTAGCCAAACAATTACCTTCAATGAATCAAAGGATTGAGGATGCTTATACCAATACACGTGAATTTGTAAACTTCATTAACGATACTTTACCAGCCGCAAAAATTAATTTTGTTTCAGAAGAATTGGCAGAACAGGGATTTACACCTTCAGTGTTTTCATTGGATCTTCCTACTAAAGGGAATACTGCTGAAGAAAAAGAGGCTTATAAAAGAGCGTTGAATCATAAGTTAATCAATTTAATGATTACCAAAATTCCTAATGAAAGCAAGTACTGTGTGAGTTATGGGCAATTAAATGGCTGTTACTGGACGATACCTGCAACATCCACTCAAGGAACGACTAAAGAAGGCGACAAAGATTATATTGCTCGAGTAGCACTTTCTCCTAATATGGATCTTGAACTTCACAAAAAAGTCTTTTTAGATTTTGTTGGGGAAATTTGAGGTTGAGGGGGGGGTGAGTCAGCTAACGTATACGAGTTATCGAGTGAATTTAGAATTGCTATGGATTACTGCAAGCTTAAATTTTCCTTAATTCAGGAGATTCATATGAAAACAAATATCAGAATAGAATAGACAGGATAAGTCGAAAACTGAATAGAGTAGACATCGTCATTTATAAAAATATAAAAAAATGGAAAATTCTCATTTAGAAACTTTCAAAGCACAAGCACAAGGGAATGGATGGCCAACTAAAGTTGACATTGTAGGTACGGAATGGAAGCTTCAATTAGATGAGCCAACTGAGGATGGCGGGTCAAATACGGGGGCTAATCCTATGCAATATTTTATTGCTTCATTAGCTGGTTGTCAAAATGAACAGGCTCAAGTTGTTGCAGAGGAACTCAGCCTGAATATCGAACAAATTAATATTGATGTTGAAATTGATCTTGATCTAGCAGGTTTTATGGGAACATCGGACCATTCAAATGGCAGTTACAAAAATGTGAGACTTAATGCAGTAGTGCATGGAGAAGTAACTGATGAACAGGTAAAAAGCATGGGGCAAAAAGTAGATGCTCGTTGTCCAATCTTAGCTTTGTTGCGAACCAGTGATTGTAAAATTGAAAGTAACTGGAGCAAGAAATAATCGGTATGCCTAAGAGAATCAACTCAACAGTTTATTGAAATACCTGTAATGATTGTGTAAGAACAGAAATTGGTTACTTACTTGGGAAGGAAATCTAAGAAATGCAGCGTGAGAAATAAAATTATTAATACGTAGGTGAACCAACTGGTGGGGCTTTAATCCCCACCAGCGTTTAGCCGACGCATTGTCAGCCATTCCTCAGATTCTATCGATCAAAATTGTGTGTAATACAAATTTCACAAAAAAGTAAACGCCTCTGGTAAGAGATGTGTCGTTGAGATACTAAATGATTAGTTTCACTACGTTGTTGTTTTGTTTTTTCTCTTTTCTTACGAAATGGAGCGTAGCGGAATGTAGTAAGAAAAGAGAAAAAATGACAAGTTGTTTTATTTTAGTGT
>JBLHWH010000018.1:0-48688 GCA_047628935.1 Halioglobus sp.
CCAATCTTTATACCTTGGTGAGTAACACCTTGCATACGAATTGGCACTTCAATTATAGAGTAATTGTGATTTTCAGGATGACAACTAAAGTATTGGCCTACTATACAATCATTTCCAATTTCAAGTGTTCCACCTCCTCCTAAATATGCGAATTCACCGATTCCAACATTATTACCAATTTTGATAAATCCATTAAGATTATTGAAAGAGGTAGATACGACGAGTCTACTGTAATCACCAATGCTAACATTATCTCCAATATCAATTCCCTTTTTTGATAATGAGCTTATAAAGACACCATTGCCCAATTTTAAAAACTTCCCCCATTTAATTTTAGAAAGGTTAAAAAACCGAACCCCTGATTTAAACATTGCGCCTTTAGGGTTTCTGAAATAAAACAACACACCTAAACCTCTTATTATATTAGTCATCGTAACCCATACAAACTTTAATAAAGCATAATTACTTAATTCACTATCAAACTGAAACCTAGGGTTTCGTACACGTATCAAATTTTGAATAATTGACTTCATATTGCATAAGAGTTTAGACAATCCACTCGATTAACGACCCTAGTCAATGTAGTATTCAAATCAATATTTTCAATTGATATATACCGGTTAAGTGAATCTTTTTCATTTAATTCTTCAAAAAGGCTCTTATACTTTGCTGTTAATTTTTCAATGGTTTTTGAATCCAATTCCTTTTTACGTGAACGAATTAATTTAGGATCTGCGTAAAGGAAAAAATTAAGATTAGGTTTCAATAAAAGGCTGTACCCAGCTCGAGTAAAAAAAGAAGGCAACTTAATATTACTTCGTTTACTATCATTGATGAAATCAAAATAATACCTATCATATAGCACTACAAAACCACGTAATTTGTATTTTATAAATACCACAAATTGCCCAAAAACATAATCTATATAATAATAGCTAAATCTTAAAAAAGAAGATAAAATACTTGAGTTTCTTCCTTGCCGAGGCAATCGTAAAGCTGCCTCTGATTCTGCTACTTTTTTACCTTTTGTCCAAGCACTTAAAATAGGTAGTATAGAAGGTCGATGCCTAATTACAACGACCCTTCTCCTAAGTTTTTTCTCAATAATATATTTTACCTCCTCAATAATTGTAGATTTTCCAGCACCATCAACGCCACTGAAAGTAATAATCATTCCCGGTCTATTCAATGCCTCTTTTACTGTATCAATAAGAAATAAAAAACCATTCTTTATTCTTTGTAACTCACTGTTAATTGGCTGATTATTCAACATTTTCATCAACGCCCCTCTTTTTAATTGATCGTCAATAGCTATTTGATAAACTTTTTGATCAAAGGAATTTTTACTAGTTTTGAGAGTTTTGGTAAATTTTAAATACTTCAAAGGAACAGCTACTCCATTCGAAATATAAAATAAACTGATGAATCGACCAAGGTCTTCGTCACGTGATATTTTTACTTGAAAATCATTTAGCACAGCTCTTTGAATCAATGTCTGAACCTCCATCAGGACTATAGATTTGCGCCTTAACTCCCAAATAAGATCAATAGAAAGTTGACTACCATCTTTGCAAATTAATTCCAATACCATCATATAAGATTTATTAATCATCTTACACTTTAGCACCAATGGATGAGTTTTCAGATAAGAAAAAACCACTTTTGATGTTTTTTGATCTACACATAAGTCCGCATCAGATAAATCAGGTAATCGTTCGGGATTAACGTCTGGAAATTTCAAAGCTGCGTAAGGTTTATTTAGCAAGAAATCGAATACATCCATAAGTAATAATGAACGATGTTTCACTAAATTGGCAAGCGTGCTGCTAACAGCTTCATTCCAGGTTTTTAAAGACCAATGAATTTGTTCATGCCAATCCTTTTGTTTTTGAAAGATATTCAAAGAAAAAATAATGTTTGATATCAAATATAATCTCAGGTACAGCCTCTTATCAGTTGCTTTCGCATTTGATAATACTCCAAGAGCTATCTTGTCAAACTTTTTATTTATTTCTTTTTCAATTTCAGCCCAAGGTTTGCGATCTATTAAGATTCCGTTTTGGATTATAAAATGCAACGCATCAAATCCAAATGGCATTTGTTCCTTATAGAGTTCCCAATCATAAATATGAAGCCTTCCATTAGTTTCAAACATATTCCAAGGAGTAAAATCACCATGGCAACAAGATGTCTCTATAATAGCCGAGTCATTAATCAAATCCATCAAAAAAGAAACTTTCTTTAACAAGCCTTTTGGAATACGTATATCCTCAATCAACTTTAGGTTTTCTAAATCAATTTTCAATTGTTTCCAAACAGTTAAACTTCCAATTGTATTGAATTGAGAAGAACTCTCATTCAATTCCTTCAATGCTTTAATATGTATAGGAGATAGGGATGTATTTCTTTTTCCCCCAATAGAAATATCAGTAACTTCTACGTGATTCTTACCCGACTGAATCAGTTTTGGATAAACAAATGACTTAGTTTGAATACTATCAAGATGACTCAGTGTCTCTGTTTCGTTTTTGATTAACGAATTAGATTTGCTATTTAATCCGATTTTAAAAAAGGAGTTCCCTTCCTCAGTTTCTTTATAAACCATAACCTTTCGATTTGGGCCAGAAGTACCTGTAAAAATAGCCCAGTTATTTTTCGTATAATCAATGAGTGACAATTCATTTGTTTGACTGAGAGAACCATGGATATTTTTGAAAACATATTTTTGAAGACGCAACAAAAAAACCAATCTAATCACCAATGCAATAATCCTTGACTTGTAGGAGGTGATAGAATAGAATTTAAGAAAAAGCGGTTTTTTCAATTGGGATGGCCACATCCACCTTACCGATCCATCAGGACTATTTATATATTGAACATTAGTAACCAAAACATCTTCACTCCTAGGACCTCTAGAATAAGTTAGGTTTAAGCTTTTAAAAATTGTTACTAAATTTTTCATTTATCTTTATTTGATTATACATATAACATCTTCGTGCCACTATCCTAACAACTTGGCATACAGATATTTATGATAATTTAAACATTATTAACATCCAACAGGTAGATCATTTTCCATTTTATGGAATCTTCAGACTAGAGATCAATGGACTAATAAATCGGGCCTTTTGTTCTTTAGATGTATTTTCTGTCTTCTTGTCAGAAATGGTTTCTGTTCAAAAGCGATATAAATAATTACGAGCTGATAAAAAAGGATTCCATAATTTGACTCCCCAAATATTCCGAATTCTGTAAATGAATTTATCATCATAGGAATAAGCAGGCTGTATAGCATTAGTTTTTTTTCCTTTGGTTCTTTGGCTATCGCTTGAAAAGTAAATAACATCTGAAAAACAATAATGGTAAGCCCAATAAAACCCAAATTCATTAATACCTGCATGAAGGTATTATGGGTCATTTTACCGGGATAGGTATGTGTACTTTGAAAATATTCTTTATAATCAATACGCATAAAACCGAAACCAAGAAGAGGCTCTCTTGGTAAGCCCTCGTTAATTAATGCTTTCCAGAAAGGTAGCCTTCCAGTCATACTCATAACCTCTTCAATCCTTTCACTATCCCCTCCTTTCAATATAACTTTAAAAATTGCGACAGGCGTTATCAAAAGCATTCCCATGACCAATATGGCTTTCATTTTAACATTAGTCGATTGCTTAATATGAAAAACAATAATCAACAATACTCCGATCAACGATGACCTTGAACCAGTAGCGTACAATCCATAAAATAGAAGCAATAATTTAAAAATAGTCCACCACTTATGATGCTTTCTATAAAGATCAAATATTAAACCAGCAATACCTATACCAGCTAGCATTCCCAGCTCATTAGGGTTCATCATATATCCTCCAAGCCTAGCCTCTTCTCCTCCGTGAGTGAGTCGAAAAAAAACATCCGGCATAATCCACATACCAGCAACAAAAATTAGAATAAGAACAAAAACTGAATTACCCAATAGGTTGTACAATCGTATTGAATGTCCATGAAAATATTCATCCAACAAATACAAACACTTAACAAAGAAATAGCAAAACACTAATGTTTGAGCAGTCATAAACCACTGTAAAATGCTATAGCCTGCATTCGTACTCCACATAAAAGAAACAAATCCTAAAGCGAGATAAACAATGTATAATAAAGGGGAGAAAATATTTTTCCATTTTAAAGAATCAACGGATCCGTAATTCAACAACATCTTGTAAATCATAAATGAAGCAGCTAAAACACCCATTCTGCCAACTACTTTAATCAACCTAGTAATGACTACATTTTCACTCCAAGTAAAAAAGCAGGCAATCATTAATAACAAAATAATGAACAAGTAAGAATCTACCTTCTTCAATATTTTACTGTGATCCACTAGATTTATCTTTTCATTCATTAGCCCTCATATAATTTGTCAAATTCATTTACGATGTGTTTCCAATTAAATTCTTGTTTCACCATTTCTATCGCTCTTTGTCCTAGTATTTCAAGATGACCACTTTTTCTTTTTTCATCCAATAAAAACATTGCGTCTTTGATTGCATCTTGGTTTTCATTTTCAACAGTAATTCCGCACTTATGCTTCCTTATAAATTCACCAACATTAGTCGCTTCTGTTATCAAACATGGAATCCCAAAAGCTGCCGCTTCTAAGACAGATGATGGCAGACCCTCATTTCTTGAAGGGTGAGCAAATACGTGCATTCTTTTTAACAAGTCTTCTTTTTCTTGACCAAATTTACTTCCCCATAAAATCACTTCATTTTGTAATTGCCTCGAGGCGATCATTTGCTCTAAGTCGTGACGTTGATCACTATCTCCCACTATCCATAACTTGGCATTCTTTTCCTTAATATGAAAGTTCTTAAATGCATCTAATAGTAAGTCAAGACCTTTAGTATAAATATCCAACCTACCAATAAAGCCAATAATAAATTCCGTCTCTTTACCATACTTAATTTTGGAAGGGAAACCGCTAATTTCAAATCCATAGGGCAGTAAACAAATATTGGGATTCCTGACTATCTTTTTTAATCCTTCCACCTCACTCTTCCCAATACAGTGTATTACGGATGCTCTCTTAAGTAAGTGCTTTTCAAATAATTGAAAGTATACTTTTTTCGCCCGTTTACTTTTTCTCATTGCAATCGTATTATATGCGCCATGAGGAGTAAAAACAAAAGGTATTTTATGTTTTGAAAGCAAATTCGAAATAGTATAGAAAGTAGGAATCCAACCGCCATGTATATGGAAAATCACATTCCTGTTTTTTGCTTTGACAATTTCTATAGACAGTTTTCGATCAATTCGAAAGAGATTTTTCTTAGCTTGAAATAAACAAGTTTCAAAAACACGATTTCCATAATCATGTGACGGCATATCCGTAATTCCCCAAACACTAATTTTTCTTCCAGAATTAGATTGTTCAGTAGCAAGCTGATACACTACCTTATTTACCCCATTCATACGTTCAGGGTTAGCTTTTCCCAAAATGATGTGTACTATCTCCATAAAACAAATTGATTTTTATATAAGGCATATTGCCAAAAAGAAAACAAGATTATTTGATTAGTAATCAAGCCGATTATAGCTCCCCATAAATGCCATTCCTTTAATAAAAATTGAAAAGACATCAAACTAAATGTAAATGAGAGCACATAACCTAAAAAGAAAAGATGGTTTAATTCCATCATTCGGATAGCAATTCTGGTTGGATATCCAGCAAAAATAACAAAGTATAGTAATGACATTCCTTCAACTAAAAAGGCATACTCTAAATATGATTCACCAGCAACTAGAATAATGAAAAACTCAGAAAATAAAAATATTATAAATAACAGACTTCCTACTAATATAGCTCCTTTAAAACTCATACTCCTTAAATACTCTTTTGAACTTTCTTTAGAGGATTGAAATAGTCTAGAAGCCAATGGAAGAGCATAGTTTTCAAATGTTTGAAGCAATAAATTCAACACTCCAAATACCGACTGGACCAATCTAAAAGCACCAATTGCAGTCGCTCCAAGTAATACACCAGATGCAATTACAAACAAATTATTTGCCCACCATTGTAATAACGCAGTCATCAAAAGCCATTTCCCATGCACTACATGTATAAGAAAATAGGTTTTCCAATTTCGTCGTATCGTTAATACCATTTTTGATAAAAATATGGCTATAAATAAACCAGGCAGATAAGATAAACCTAAAATAAAAATCACCTCTGAAAGCGCCAATTTAGAATATAGTAGAAAATAAGACAAAAAACCAAGTTGTATGAATCCTGAAATTGTATCAATTAATAATGCTTTCCAAATAACATTTCTTGCTAAAAACAACTTTCTAAAAAAATCATGCAACAAAAAACAACTTCCATACAGAATTATAATTGCTGAACTGTGTTGCAAGTCATATAATATCTCTATTCCGATATTTAACAATAAGAATGTAAAAATGGATAGAATTAATATCAATACTAATTGCAAACAAAATGCAAAAGAAATATATTCTATATCATTATCTATTTTGCTAAGAGTAACCTGAAATGGTTGGATAACTACTGCACTCGATATACTGACCATGAAGTAAATAAATAACAACAATGATGCATATACCCCAAACTCTACTGGACTTAGTAGCCTTACTAATAATAAGGTAATGATAAATCCACATCCGCTAAATACCCCTTGATCAGCTAGTACTAGAGATTTCTTTTGAGTCGATATTGAATATAAATATTTTCTCACTATAATTGTATTTGTTTATTTCCTTGTAATTGGGAATCCGTTAATGTAAATGTTTGCTTTTCCCTATTTCGAAATACCTTTTTTACAAAAATTATTAATTCCTTTAATAGATTAGGATTATAGTCAAACCGATTGAGTATAAACTGGACAGAATTAAAGCCATATTCTTCTTTTAACAAATCAACTTCAACAATCTTTTTTGATTGCGTCAAGCGAGCGTCTATAGCTACTAGGTTGACCGTTGCTATACTCATCATCAATAACGAACTCTGTTTGTAGAGCTCTTCGTTTAGGATTAGGATTATAGTATAAGACTTCTTTAAATCTTCTATAAAATGTTCCATTCTTACTTTTGTAAAGCTTTTGTATTTAGGATTTGTTAATGTGATGAGATCAAGGTCCTTTTTAATATTCATGACCTCTTCATTATTTGATTCTCTATTTTTCAAAATACCTTCAACATCTATTAATAATACGCTTCGCCCCTGAGCAGACAAAGCAACCGCTAAGTGTACAGCATTAAATAAAGAACCTTCTTCAAACTTAAATGAGCTTAGACATACAACTCCTTTGTCTCTAATCAATTCTTTCATTTCCAATTGACCAGCCTTTTGAAGAAAATGATTTTTTATCTCTTGATCGTTTTTCAACTTAGGTGTTACCATTGCAATTGGAATTCCAGATTTGGATTCTATCGTATGCCTATCATTTACTTTTGCTTTTGCAAGGTGGACTAAGTGGATCATTAAGGTGGACCCAAACATCCCCATAATTGCTGATACAATTATGATAATAGGTCTATTCGGAGATGTAGGGACCTTTGAAGGCTCCGCTGGACTAATTATTCTGTGAAATGAAATTTTTGCGGCTTTCGCAATTCTTGCCTCAATCCTCTTTTCATTTAAAGATATATATATCTTTTGATAGATATCAAACTCCCTATTCATCAATGTGATGATTTTCTCTTTTTCGGGAATCGTGATAAATGCTTTCTCAAATTCCTTTATATCAGTTGAAAGGTTTTCGTATTTTATTTCTAGGTTCTTGGTCGTATTTGCGATACTCTCAATTAAGTACTTTGTAAGATCTCCAATTTTTTCATCTATAACTTTAACGCTTTCCTCTTCTGGGGTATATATCAGCAGCAGGTCCTTTTTTTTAGCTTGTAAAGCTTTTATATTCTTTATTATTTCAGTAGATAATAGATCTGTAAATGCCTCAAAATTTGGTGCTAATTCTAAAAATTTGTCTTTTCCATTTTGAATGTAGATATTGAGTGCTTGAATCGCTATTAGATTCATTTTGACATTTGTCTGCTGTATCTTAAGCTGAGATATTTTTCTAAGATCAGTTTCTGTTTCCTGTCTAATATTTGTGATCTTTTTCGCATTTCGATAACGCTCAATATTAGATTCAGCATTAGATAATTTTTTTGAAACTTCAACTAATTGTTTATCAAGAAATGCAACAGTAATCTCTGCTGCCTTATATTTTGCTTCGATATAATCCTGAGTATAAGTTTTGGCAAGGGCATTTACTAATATAGCAGCTTTTGCAGAAACGGGACTCTTATAATTGATTCGAATAACTGCAACATCTTTATCAACAGAAACAATATCTAAATTCGTAGATATTTTACTAATCAATTTTTGACGACTTAGGAACTCAAATTCATATTGGTCAATCAGGTTCAAATTTGGTTTACTAGCAATAAATTTGTCATCTAACGTAATTTTTAACTGTCCATATAGAAATGAAACAAGTTCGCCGAAACTTCCTTTTGTAAGCATCTCTTCCGACTCTGGAAAATAGATTTCAAAGTTTCTATTAGAGATAATTTCTAATCTATACTTTTTATCATAAGCCTTTGGACTAATAAAATCTCCTTCAATCATAAAAGGAGAATTATCAAATAACTCTACTGACTTTAGTTTTCCTTTACGATAGATTTCGACATCGAAATCTATACTATCTAAAGTTTTACCTATCAAAACACTTGATTTCAGCACTTCTATTTCAGTTGCAATTTTATTGGCTGATGCAAATACATCAAAATCCTTAAAAAGGTTACTGTTCTGAACTCCTTCACTAACATCCGCTAATTTCATTTTTGTCGTACTTTCATATAATGGAACGACATAACTGAGATATTTCTTGGCTGCCATAACAGCTACGAACATCGATAAAATAATCAGTAAAAACCCTCGAATAAATGGCTTTAAGAATCTTAAATTTTCTTCCATGTTTTTGAATTATAAGAGGCCCAATACAATGGCCGATGCAGATACTGTTGAAGTAAGAGGTATGATAATCGAAACTCTTTTATCGAATTCTTTGTAGCTTTTAGATGGAACAATTACGATATCACCAGGATGCAACTGAATGTTCTTTTGCAAAAAAATACCCGCCTCAGTTAAATCGATATTAACCACTCTTACATCTGGTCCTTCTTGACGTAGAATTTTTACGCATTCCAAGTTTGCATAGAAATCAAAACCACCCGTTTGAGCAATCATATCAAGTAGAGTATTCCGATCTGTATCTACCTTAATAACCCCAGGATTTTTAACTTCGCCTAACACTGTAATCTCCTTATTCAAAATCTTAACATCTACGATCGGTGTTTTTATCCATTTTTGGAATACACCTCTTAATGTATCTTTCAATTCTACTACTGTTTTACCCTCGACTCTTGTAGTGCCAATTTTTGGAACCTCGATACATCCTCTTGCATCTACCATCAACCATTTACCATAAACCTCATTAGAATTGTAAATGCCATAGACTGAACCTACACTGAGTTCATCTTGGCCCCAAACACTAATATTTACTTTATCATATTTTCTTATTGTGTATTCATAATCTGGATTATGAAAAAAAGTACTGTCAATTTCCAATTTGGAATCTTGCAATTCTTCTTTTGATTCTAAAAAAAGATTCTGAGTTTTGCATGAAACTAAAAGTAGCAACATGCTCAAAAAACCTAAATAGTTTTTCATTGCTAAATATTAATTAAATGAGAATATTGATTTAAAACGAGAAGGCTTTTGTTTCTTAACTATCTTATCCAAACTTGAAATTCTGTTAATCACTTGTGCCATCTTTTCTACTTCTTGGTCACTTTTAATGATGTAATCAAAAGCCCCATATTTTAATGCGTCAACGGCCGTTTGTAGATCCTCTTGAGCTGAAACCATCACAACATTAATATTTGGATTAAATCGTTTGATTTTCTTTAGAACTTCAAAACCATTCAATGTATCCATCTTATAATCAAGAAATATTATATCTGGATATTCAATTAAGCTGTTTAAACAGTCTGTTCCACTTTGAAACATTAAAACATCATGAAATCCTAAATTTCTGAGATGTTGTTCATACATGTTGAGACAAAACAAATCATCATCCACCAAAAATATTTTGTAATCTATCATTGTTATTTTTTTATGATAGATGCCAAAGGCATGCCTACATATCAACAATTTGACTACCAGCAACTTAAGTGTAATCCATTATCATATTTTTCCACTAAACGGAAAGCTGTCCACGTGGTGGACGCCATTGTTGATGTATTATAATATATATACCAAGGCAAAATGAACTAATCTAATTCATTTGTCAATTGGTCAATAACTTGATTCAAAACATTTTCAATTTTGACAAGAAATTGAGGTATTAATTCTGAGTTTGGTTTTTCTAAAGAAAGGAATTCGACTTGTTTTATTTCTTCTGAAATTTGAGTAATCCCTAAGTCATCAATGCTTGGTTTTATACGATGCGTTATAGCGTTCAAAGTTTTAAAATCTTTCTCTTGAAATGCCATTTTCATCTTTTGTAAGGAAGATGGTATTGTCTTGACAAATAATCCAATCATTCTATTCACAAACTCTTTATCTCCTCTACTTATTTCTTCTATTTTTGATATATCATAGTCCATCATATGCTGAGGTTCTCGATCCTTAGTTTCATGTTGTATAACTGATGTCTTTTGCTGAGTTACATTCAATAATGTTTGTAATAATATTTCTTTATTGAATGGCTTTACGATATAAGCATCCATACCGGCTGACAAACATTGGTCAATTTGCTCTTTTAATGCACTTCCTGTTAGAGCTACAATAGGAGTACTGAGTTTTAATTCTTTTCTGATTATCCTTGTCGCTTGAATTCCATTCATCACTGGCATTTGAATATCCATCAATATAATATCAAAATTATCTTTAATTATTTCATCGATTGCCTCTTTGCCATTTTGAACTTCTGTAATTAGAATATCATAATTAGCCATAGTCCTTCTGGCTAAAATCCGATTCATTATGTTATCATCTACTATTAATACTTTCTTATTCTCGAGTAGTTTGTAGTCTGGCATAGTTAAGTTACTTATTTTCATTGTTCCAATGACAGGAAAAAATTGCCCATTTAATTTCTATTTGTGCGTCCTAAATGTTCATAAAAATGTACTTGCTTAGCCGCGTATAAATTCTCTTTTACAAAACCTTCAATTATTCAATATATAATTATGTGCAAGAGCAGAATTTCATATTTATACAATTTCGTTTTATTGGATCATTATATATATAGTATTTCCCAACATCTAATTTTTAAGCCACTAAAATACATTATTATCATTTTTTTAAAAGAAAAAATTTAATGATATCGCAGTTATATTCTCCCAGTATTTTTTCCATAGCAATAAAGTTTTCATCTTGTTTTATTGCTGCTCAAGCGATATATACGGCTTTTACTTCTATTCCATCACCTATTATACAAGTCTAATCAACAATAGATTTTAATTCTCTTACGTTTCTTTGAAAGCTATATTTAACTAATTTATGTTCTTCATCATCAGAGAATTTCACCTCCACCTTGTTATTATTCTTCGTAAAGGAACCAAAAGTATTTACTCAGTATTATTACATCAGAACCTCTTTCTCTTTATGGCAGCAATTCAATAGGTAATCCAATTATCCTGTAATAAAGATCCTCTCTAAAATTCCCAGCTTTGACTTCATCAATTAATATACTCTGAGTTGCTGTTAATGAACGTTCATCTAACTTCATTTTTTAATTGATCGATTACTTTTCCCATCACACGCTCCACTTTATTAATAAATTGGGGTAATAATGTTGAATCAGAGTCACTAAGAGCGAGCATTTCAATTTGCTTTATTTCATTTACAATCTCTCTTATTCCCATATCGCTTATACTTGGTTTTATTCGGTGAGCAACAGCATTTAAAGTAATAAAGTCTTTATTTTTGTATGCATCTTTCATTGCATGTATAGATGCCGGAATTGTCCTAATAAATAAATGGATCATTTTAATCAAAAATTCCTGATCCCCACCACTTGATTTTTCAAGGAATGCTAAATCATAAGCTTTCGTCTTCGTTGATAAGTATTCTATTTCGTTTTTATGAGTCTGAGGCTCAATTGTTCTTTTCTCAATAACATTAAGCAAAACTTGCACAAAAACTTTTTCTTCAAAAGGTTTTACAACATAAGCATTCATTCCAACTGACAAACAAAGGTCTATTTGTTTTTTGAAAGCATTTGCAGTCAACGCAATAATTGGTGTTTGTATTTCTAATTCATTCCGAATTATTCTAGTAGCTTGAATCCCATCCATAATTGGCATTTGAATATCCATTAAGATGATATCAAACGCTTCTGCCTTAACTTTTTCAATTGCTTCTTTTCCGTTTTCAACTTCTGTTATGAATACATTGTATTTAGATAACGTGGTTACTGCAACTAGGCGATTTAGTGGGTTATCCTCCACTAACAATATTCTTATATCTTTCAGTTTAGTATAATCCAGAATAATATTTCCTTTAGTGATCTCATTGACATTTCCTATTGGAAGTGGCAATTCAATATCAATTTGAGTTCCTATACCTATTTTACTAGAAACATTAATTTCCCCGCCCATCAGTTGAATCAAATTAGAAGTAATAGCCAAACCTAATCCGGTACCCCCATATCGTCGAAAGGTCGATTCATCTTCTTGAGAAAACTTTTTAAATAAACTACTCAAATAAGCATCTTCAATTCCTATCCCAGTATCTGAAACTGTAATGTAAACCAGTTGAGAATAATTGTTAGTAGATTTAACTTCACAACGTAAAGTAACATTACCTTTTTCGGTGAATTTTAGTGCATTATCAACAAGATTAATTAAGATCTGTCTAATCCGAATAGCATCTCCGATATAAGCAGGTTTGATATCATCTGAAACGATAATAGCCAAATCCAGATGCTTTTCTATTGCCTTTATTGACATTATCTGTGCAACTGAATCAAATACTTTTTTCAATTGAAAGTGCTGATTTTCCAATTTAAATTGTCCAGCTTCTATTTTTGAGATATCCAAAATCTTATTCACAATCGAAAGTAAGTGCTCAGCGGCTGCTTTAGCATTATTTGCATATATGTTTTCTTTTTCATCAAGTTGACTTTTCAACAACTCTCTAAGCATTCCAAGTATTGCATTTAGTGGCGTACGGATTTCATGACTCATATTAGCCAAAAAATATTCTTTTGCCTTAGAAGAATCTTCAGCCACTTGTCTAGCTTTTTTCAATTCCTTCTCAAGTTTTTTATGACTAGTTATATCAAGATGAATGCCTATAGACCCAATCATATTTCCAGAACTATCGTAGGAAGGACCACCACTTATTAACCACCATTTACGCTCATTCTTCCTGTTTCTTATTTTAATTTCGTAAACATATGAAATCCCATCATCTCTGAGTTTGTGCTTTTCAGCCATCATGTCCTGACCTTCTTCAGAGAGCAAAACTTTACTCGCAATTTTCCCCAATAATTCATCTAAACTATACCCACTCATTTTACAGAAACTTTGATTTACATATTGAATTCTTTCGTCTAAGCCGACTTCAATGATTCCAAGTTCCATATTTGCTATTATCCCTCGATATTTATCTTCACTTCTTCTTAAAGCAATTTCCGCAAGTCTTTTTTCTGTAATATCCCTCGCAACTGCGATTATATTATTCACCCTTCCATCAGGTGCAAAATCAAATGTCACATTTTGCCCAACCCAAACAGTTATACCTTCACTAGTAATTATGGGCAATTCGAAGTAAGTCTCATTCAACTGCTGAGTTAATTGGCTATAATAAAATGCTATAGCTTCTTCTCTATGACTATCTTTGACTAACTCCAAATATTTTTTTTCCCTTAATTGCTCCAAAGTATAGCCCGTCATTTTAGAAAACACTGAATTGGCATATGTAAAATAGCCTTTACTATTTAACTCATATAAAGTTTCTCCAGCTCTTTCAATTAACTCCTCAAATCTCTGTCTATTTTCAATTAATGCCTTTTCAATCTTTGCCTGTTTTTCTAGAGCGATTGCATTCTTCATCTTTATAGCAGCGAGGTTGGCAATAATAGTAAAATCAGAAAGGTGTTCTTTCGTGAAAAAATTTTTCTTTGAATGTTCTGAATCAATTATTCCAATAACCTTTTTGTCTGAAATAATGGGAACAGTTAATTCAGAATACCTAAACTTATCATCTGGAATATATTCGCGAACGAGAGATGTATCATTAATAAGTAAAGCTTCTCCAGTTAATGCAACTTTCCCTACAATACCGTCTCCAATTTTAATTTTTAATGGATTTATAATCTCTCGATTATCTTTTTGTTTATACCCATATGCCGCTCTCTGTGAAAGATATTGGGTGTCTTCATCTATCAAATAAATTACACAATCCTCCAAATCAAATCTACGAATAGCACTTTCTATTATTGTCCATGCTATTTCATCAAGTGTTATTTGTCTTAACAAATCGGCTGAAAATTCATTAATACCTCTTAAAATATTTCTTTGATGACTTACTTTTGAAAGTAATTCCTTGATTTCACTGGTTGCAATCTTTTGAGTCATAAGAATATTATGCAAATCAATTATTGGATCATGAATAGCAAAATCTGTTATTGTAAGATTTCTTTCTTTAATTTCATCTACTGAATCAAACCATGGCGAACCAACAAATAAAAACTGTTCTGTATCAACAAGATACTCAAATTGACCACGAAGAATAAAGGGCTTAATTTCTTTGGTTTGCAAAATAATAATTTGGTCCAACATTGACACCAATTCTTCATATTTGAGATCTCCCAATTCTGGTCTCTTTAAGAGAAATAGTGAAGAAAATGATGATTTGCCATCACAATCACAAATCTTTCTAAGGCTTTTACCAATCGATTGAATTTTAAGCTGATTATCAATCAAAATATAAAAAGGAAATAGCCTGTTAAACTGATCAAACTTAAATGTTATAGATTCCAGATTCATAAGATACCAACTTACCTTAAATATTTCATGATCACCTCCTTTTTATCGACTATTCACTAATTCAATGATTACTAGTGTATCATACAACTTTCCTAAACCCGCAGAAATCCTCTAACAAGATCTTGCAAGCCCATCTATTTAGTTAATCCATTTTCTTTAATCATTTTATAAATAGTGCTCTTTCCAATATCCAATTTTTTGGCTACTAACTTGACGTTATTGCTATATTTATTAAGAAAATATTCAATGATGTCGCAATCATATTCTCTTAGCGTTTTTTCTTTAGTTACAAAATGCTCGTCAGATTTTATAGCTGCATAAGTAATATCCTTAGCTACAACTTCATTCCCATCACACATAACACAAGATAAATCAACAATTGCTTTTAATTCTCTTACATTACCTGGAAAGCTATAACTCAATAATTTTTCTTTTGCTCCATCAGAAAACCTAACTTCGTTTATATTATTATCTTTTGTAAATGCCTCAAAAAAGTGCTTTGCCAGTATCAATATGTCTGAACCTCTATCCCTTAAAGGTGGCAATTCGATCGGCAACCCTATAACTCTATAATAAAGATCCTCCCTAAATGTCCCTTCCTTTACCCCATCAATCAGGTTTTTATGCGTAGCAGTCAATAACCGAACATCCAATTTTATTTTTTCATTTCCTCCGACTCGAACAACTTCTCTTTCTTGAAGTACTCTAAGAATCTTACTTTGTACACTAAAATCCAATTCTGAAACTTCATCCAAGAAAATTGTGCCTCCTTGCGCCTCTTCAAATTTGCCAATTTTTCGCGTTACTGCACCAGTAAAAGCCCCCTTCTCATGTCCAAACAATTCACTTTCTACAAGTTCTTTTGGAATAGCTGCCATATTAACCGCTACAAAAGGCTTCTTTTTCCGATTGGAATTATAATGAATTGCTTTTGCAACCAACTCTTTACCCGTTCCTGTTTCTCCAGTTATCGAGACATTAATATTTGTTTTTGTGGCTTTTTCAATCAATGAGAAAGTTTTCTTCATTGCACTACTTTGGCCAATTATAGACTTTTCAAAATCAAACTTTTGACCTAATTGCTCTTTCAGTACCTCTACTTCCTTTCTTAACCCAGCAGTTTCTCTCAATTTTAGAATGGAATTCCAAAGTATCTTTTTAGAATTATCATCTTTGATGATATAATCCGAAACTCCAGATTTTAAGAGATCTACAGCTACAGAAACTTCTTCTTGTCCACTAATAACTATTACAGGAATAGAACTATTTACAGCACATATCTTTTCAAATAACTTATCACCTTCCATATCAGGCAAGCCAAAGTCAATGCACACAACATCAGGATTCAGGTGCAAATTAGCTAAACAATCTTTCCCCAATTCAAAGACAGTTACATCATATTCTGGATTCAGTGAAAGGTGATACTTGAGTAGTTCCCCATACCAAGGATCATCTTCTACAATAAATATTTTAAATTGAGACATGAATAGTTCTTCTATTTAAATAAATCAAAAAGTTAAGGGAGTTCGCAGTCCTTAAAACAGCACACAAACTAAAGATATTATTTTCTGGATTAATACGTTGGATATATATTAATTAATATTGTTGACCTAGAAGTTCTACAACAACCAATTTTAGAGAAAAGTATATATTATGTCTAGTAAAATCAATGCTACTAGTTAATAGAGATTAAATAAAAAACAAAATTTAAACCAGAAACCCTTTATGAATAACAATTCATAAAGGGTTTCTGGTTTAAATTCCCATGACATCAGAACTTTTTAAGACAGCATTCTGTGGATACAAAAATCAAATTAAAACAAAAAGTCTAACAAATACATTTTCCGCATTATATCACTGTTTAATAAAGCGCCCCGTTTTTACTATACCCAAAGCATCTTTATAGCGGATAAAATATCCTCCAGCTCCAAGTGTAGATATATCAAGATGATTTATTTTACTATCAGCTTCGAAGTTATAAATTTGTACACGCTTCCCCGAATCACTTATTACATCAATGTGAATAACTCCTCGTTCTTTTATTTCTCCAGTCTCGTAAACATCATCATTGACTAAATAACATTCTATTAAATCAATACCAGGGTTTGGAAAGATATTTAAAAAAAAATCATCTGGAAGATTCTCAACTAGATTTATTGTATTCAAACATTCATTAGTTTCTAAGTAAGGGTTATAATCAAACTGGATTGAGGCTTTATTTATAATTTCACTTCCATTCGCAGCTCCTTCTTTAGCCATAATACTGTATTCAATAAAACCATGTGATTCAGATTCATTGTGCAAACTATCTAGCAAATTGATATCTCTAAAATACCATTCTAAAATATTTCCTTCCAATATGCGAAATATATGGGCATGGCTTACAATCCCAAGTTCTAAACTTGTCAGATCCAAAAATTCTGGGAGCGTGTCAATCACTTTAACAAAAGACGCAGGATAATTTCCAACATTTTGAAATCTAATTTTATACCTCAATCGAGTGTCGGGTTTTATAAGGTGACTAGACCCTACGCCATGAGGAGAGACTAAAATATCATTAGGATCTAAAGACCCTACTATCATTTCTATCAAAGCCTCTGAATTATTATTATAATCAACTTCATCAAGTGATGTTCCAATATTTACAGTAATACTTTTTTGATCTCCTAAATTTGCGTTGAGATCTACATAGTTCATTAGGTTTATAACCTTAGTTTCTCCAGCTAATAAAGTATCTATATTCCAATAATAAATACTCCCTATTTGGTCATCCCATGCTATTGAAGCAGATGCAAGAGATAAATCAGCATCAAATTCTAAATCCACTGTAGCGTCAAAAACATCCTTAGTACCCATATTTGAAATACTAATCACCATTTCATTTTCAAACCCTCTTCGTAACACTGTAGTGCCTAAACTTATAGACAAGTCAGGTTTATCTTGAATGGCCAAATTTGGAAAATCAAATCCTGATAGTACCTGACCTACACTTGTTACGTTAACATTATGTGGATTGGGCTGACATATAGACTCATAATTCTCTGGAATATCCTGTTGAATATTATAAGACCCTACAGGCAAAGAAATTTCATAATATCCACTATCGTTCGAAATCGCATAAATGGACCCAGAGCTTATAATTATCATCGTATTTGATATTGGCAATTCGCCTTCATCCTTAGTACAATTACTATTTGCGTCATGGTACAGATGTCCGCTAACTAAAGCGCCATCATCTTCTTTAATACTTAAAAATTGATCCGCAGAGATGCTATTCATTGTTTGAACATATCCACTTGGCCAATGAACAACAACAGATATAACAGCCGTAGCATCCGATAACCCGAAGTGCTGATTAAGTGTACTCTGACTTCCGGGACCACCACCTGTTTGTCCCATTACCTCTCGCATTACTGTAGTATTAACGCCGTCAATAACAGCATTAACGTAAATTCGTGCCCCAATTGCAGAACGATTTGAATTGGTGCCTTCCAAACGTATTATTAAATAATGACCAGTTGCCAGATTGTTTACAAATACTCTATTACTTTCATTGCTATGGTTGGAAATCACTAAATCTATATCACCATCTAGCTCAAGGTCTGTGGATGCAATTGCAAACGAATTGCCAACTGGACTGACAAATGGAGAGTCGGTAACTTTTCCAAACGTACCATCTCCATTGTTCATATATAAAAACTTAGACCCATCTAAGTCATTCATTACCGCTAGATCAAGCCAACTATCATTGTCCAAATCTGCCCATACTGAACCATGCGAATTCCCTTTATCTTCTGCAATCCACCCAGTAATTACTTTTGTGAAATTTCCATTCCCATCATTTGTATAAAGAAAATTATGTTGATCAGAAGCATTGGCAACAAAAAGATCCAAGTCCAAGTCATTATCAAAATCTCCAAAACTTGCACCAACAGAATTACTTAGGTCACCCATTTCAGTAGCGGAAAAAGACGTTCCTTCTTGATTAATGTATAAGACATTTGAAGTACCGTAATTCGGAATAAAACAATCAGACCAACCATCATTATTTACATCTGCCCAAATGGCTCCAATACTATTACTAGCTTCAGAAACAATCTCAAGACCATATGTTAATTCCATTGTTCCATCTCCCCTATTGCGGTACAATTGATTGAAATTTGTACCGAAATAATCTGAAGTAAAAATATCTAACCATCCATCTCTATCAAAATCAACAAAACAAACATTGTGAGTATAGCCATCTGCCAGACCGATCAACGCACTGCTTTGATTTACGAACGTCTGGTTATTATTCTTATAGAGTTGAATTGGATCTCCTACATTGTTAGCAATTACAACGTCTATTTGTCCATCATTATCAAAATCTCCCCAGGATGATGCCACCGTTGGAAAGAGATCATTCACCAAGTCCCCGCCCAGATGTTCTGTAAAGCTTCCAGACCCATCATTTAAAAATAATTTATTTTTGACAGTATCTACATAGGCTGGGACGAAAATATCATCATAGCCATCATCATTGAAATCTACCGCTGAGATACCCCAACTGTTCATCGAGACATTTACAACTGGATCATTTGTCAATTCTTGTAACGGTGGAGCTTCTGCACAATCAGAGTCTGCACCATCAATATATCCATCCCCATCATTGTCAATGCCATCTGCACAATCAGTTTCAAGTGTAGTCAAAGGCAAAGAAGTAACACATTCTGGATTTATATAAATAACAGGTGTATTAGTATTAACCGCTCCAGCTGTAGAAAGCTGTTTACCAGCTAAAAACACACCCGCTCCGGCACTACATGCTCCGGCATGGGAAAGGAAATTTCCTTTCACCACAGAGGCAGCTCCTATATTCACTGCACCAGTAGCAACGCCTGCTCCTCCAATCCAAAAAATATTACAACGCCTCGCCCCATTAATTAATATCATTTTTGATAGTGCCGCTATATTAAATGCCCCGGCAACTCTCACAACAAAGATTGCATCAGGGTCACCTTCAGCATCAAGAATAATAAGTCCTGATAAAGCCGCCGCTGAAAAGATATCGTACACCCCAGGAGTAAGTGTTTCATTAAGAAAAACTGCAGTATGTGTTTCAGTGGATGACAACATCATAAGAGAACTGTAAGCGAATTCTATATCTACCACAGCTTGTGCTGTAAGCGCATTTGCAATTTCCTGAGTTCCGATGTGAATTCCACTCGCAAAACCAGTTATCGCTCCCGCATTCGTGCCAATATTGCCATTAATTCCAGAGGCCCCCGTATTTCCGACAATACCTGCACTCGTGAAAAGCGCAAAGTCTGAGAGAACTCCCAATACATCAACAGCAGAAGCTGGATCACAGCTCGGTTCGCAAAATATTGGAATCGTACTGGTACAAGAAGGTTTAACTGCCGCAGACCCCGTACCATAGGTTATGGCTCCACTCATACTAAACATTCTTCCTTCAAGAAGAACATTTGCACCTAGGCCAACAGCCCCTGACTTTGAGAATAAGGTTCCCTTAAGATCAGCACCCGCTCCAATAGAAATAGCTCCATTAACTAGCCAGAAAACATTACAAGATTGCGCGCTACCAGTTAAAGTAATTGTTGCACCTGCCGTCCCGGTGAGTGCCCCATTCAACTTGATTATAAAGAAAGCATTTGGGTCACCTCCACCATCAAGCGTAAGAGAACCACCTATACTCCCAGCACTTGATATGGAATAAACGCCCGGATCAAGAACTTCGCCACCTCCAAAAGTAGGTGAATGAGTGCTAGGAAAGTCAACAAAAAGATCGTTAAGATGGATGTATAATCTAAGTAAATCTTTTCTAGCCTGATCCGTTACAGCATCACTACTATATGTATTACCATCATAAGATCCTATTACTGAACCCACATGGGTACCCGCATCTCCAGTAACGGTTCCTCCAGAATTAGTAATGTCTCCTGCTGCAGTAAAAGCTTCAAAAGAAGAAAGTATTCCTAAATTAGCTGTTTGACTAAAGCTCAGAATTGAAAACAACAATACTAAGAAAGTTGCTAGTGAAAATAACATGAATTTCTTAGTCATAATTTATTTTATATTACATGACGAAATTAGTATTACTGAAAGTTCATTCGCTTTTTTAATGAGATAATTTCAAGAAAGACATATTGAATCAATCTTAAATATTAATTCTTTTATGTGTTCGTTAAACATTAAAACTCAGTAGAATTCTTGTGGTGGTCTTTTAAAGTAATTAGATCGAAACGAAGTATTACTATGCATCATAGTACAAACTTGAAAATTATTACAATCATTATCTATGCAATCTAGAAATCCATCATTGTCAATTCCATTGTTGCATATTTCTTGAGCATTTAAATGAAATCCTAGACAAATAAAAAGAGCGATTGTTAAAAATTGAATATGTTTTCTGTTCTTCATTACTCAACATGCTAAAAAATCGTACCTATTTTGTAATATACTGATTGATAATCTATTATAAATTTCCTGTGCTAATTTTTTTCCATAACATAGACCTATTTCCATTAAATGGACAAAATTGAGTGGTGAGTACGATAGGCACTCATTCTTTTTGATTATTTTTTTTGAACTATGCTAATATTATTAACAATGTAAAGGTCTTGAAGCTCAGATTTCCAGAATCATACATCGGTAGAATCCAAGTTGCAGAATACTTTAGAGCCTTTTTACTGGGTAGACCAGACTGGGCGGCAAAAGATGGAAGGTTATTGAGTTTAAAAAATTTGGGGTATTTAACCGAGAAACAGTTCTTGAGGTAGGAAGTTATAATCATAATACAGTTAGAAGAACAGCTGGAGCTAACCATGAAAATGAATACCTACTTATAGATTAAACAATCTACTTTATGAAGTAGCAAATCTACCTGATCCTTCGTGCTGGACAGAAGCTCCATCTGACAATGACATGTTAGGCAGACAAAAAAATCGATAAACAAGAGACAC
This sequence comes from Halioglobus sp., assembly GCA_047628935.1. Lineage (GTDB taxonomy): Bacteria > Bacteroidota > Bacteroidia > Chitinophagales > Saprospiraceae > CAJXUU01. The sequence goes on from JBLHWH010000018.1 coordinate 22,044, forward strand.
TAAAGAATGTCTAAAATTACATAAACCCATGTTTCATGAATAAGAAATTTGGCATTCTAGGATATGTCAGCTCCCCCTATTGGTTAATAGTCCAGTGGTTTGCTCCATATGTAGAGGCAGGAGGATTAATTTATTTTCCATTATGACTATTCTAGGATTAGCCAATTTTCCATTTTTCTTTGCTCTATTGTTTTCCATATATACTTTCGCAAGCTTTATCAGTATATATTTCATGCTTATTCAAGAGCTCACTTACCATAATTATGAGTCAGCAGCTGATATTCTAGCATTGGTAAAAACAGCACTCTTAGAGCCTTCTCTATATCACCCAAAAACCGTCGTGTAGAGTATCAAATGAAATATTGATCATTTTACAGGCAATCATAAGGGATGGGGAGAGATGACTCGAAAGGGGTTTAAGAAAGAGGGGGCGTAAATTACCTTAATGCCCCAACCCAATATGTCCCTTTACACTAATGTGAATATCTTCAGTATCATAGATGCAAGTATAAACCAATATGATATTAAATGTTGAATATAAAACCACGGATATGGACTCGACATTTAACACCTATCAAATATTAGACTCAATATTCTCAGATTATAGCTTTCAATTTCCTATTATTGTACTACTCTAGCCACAATTTTCAATTAATAATGTGCAGCTTCAATTGCACTTGGATAATAAATATGAAAGATCAGACAATTGATCCAACCGATACTAGAGTCTACTTTATATGTGGAGTTTCTGGTTGTGGGAAAAGCACAGTTGGAAGAGCACTTTCAAAAAAAATAGATCTACCATTTTTTGATGGAGATGATTTTCATCCTAAGGAGAATGTTGCAAAAATGGCATCTGGTCAACCACTAGACGATAAGGATCGGAAAGGATGGCTAACAGCTATTAATAAGCTCATTTCACAATCAGAGGATGGGTTAATCGTAGCGTGTTCTGCACTTAAAGAAAAATACAGAGCACAATTATCAGAAGATATAACAAAAAAGATTCACTGGATATTTTTAAATGGTGATTTTGATTTGATTTATAACAGAATGATTTCTAGGATTGATCATTTCATGGGCCCTAACTTGCTTCAGTCACAGTTTGACATACTCGAAATTCCTAACTATGCGATAGAATGTGACATCAAATACTCTGTTGAAAAGATAGTACAAAACATTAGAATACAAACATTACAGATGAAAAAACAACTTGGACTTATAGGTCTTGGAGTGATGGGGAAGAGCCTAGCGCGAAACTTTGCGGACAAAGGTATCAGCCTAAGTCTATACAATAGATTTGTAAAAGGATCAGAAGAAGAAATAGCTAAAAATTTCATTGAGTCCTATCCTGTTCTCGATACAGCGGAAGGACATGAAGATTTACAGGAATTTGTGCAATCTCTAAAAACTCCACGAACAGTATTTTTGATGATTTCTGCAGGAGCTGCGGTAGATGACACCATAGAGAAATTGATTCCCTTATTGGATAAAGGTGACCTAATTATTGATGGTGGAAATTCACATTATAAACTTACCCAAGAAAGAAATGATAAGCTCACTGTACATGGAATGTATTTCATAGGCACAGGAGTTTCTGGTGGTGAAGAAGGTGCACTTAAAGGACCATCCATCATGCCAGGCGGAGAACCCGAGGCTTATGCTATCTGTAAGGATGCATTAGAAGCTATAGCGGCCAAAGATATAAATGGAGGATCATGTTGTGGCTACATAGGAAAAGGAGGTGCTGGCCATTTTGTAAAAATGGTCCACAATGGAATAGAATATGCAGAGATGCAATTCTTAGCTGAGATATATGGACTCTTGAGATATTCAGCTGGTTATAATATTGATTTCATAGCTAACCTGTTCGAATCATGGACAAAAACTGATTTGAATAGTTATCTATTAGAAATTACTATCGATGTATTAAGAAAAAAAGAAGACAATGCTCACCTCGTTGATATCATCTTAGACAAAGCTGGAAACAAAGGAACTGGAAGTTGGACTACTATAGCTGCCTGTGAATTAGGAGTGCCTGTAAATACGCTTACAGCAGCATTATTTGCTAGATATCAATCTGCATACAAAGACGAAAGGACTGTTGCTGAAAAATTATTTGGTGAAAATATAAATAAGAAAGAAATAGATCTCAGTTCTCTTGCTGAGGCATACAAAGTAGCCAGAATCATCAATCATCATCAAGGGTTGCAACTGATCTATACAGCTTCGGATTTTTACGACTGGAATGTTGACATGCCAGAAGTAGCCAGAATATGGACCAACGGCTGTATCATAAGATCAGAATTGATGGAAGAGATGAAAGTAAAGTTGAAAGAAGAGCCAATCTTACTCAAACACCTAGCATTTGTGACCGTAGTGAACGATGGTTTGGAATCCCTCAGAAACATAAGTTCGCAAGCTGTTCTATCTGGTTCGGCAATACCATGTCTAAATTCTGCATTGACATACATCGAAACATACCGGAGCGAACAATCTACTGCCAATATAATCCAAGGTCAGAGGGACTACTTCGGCGCTCATAGATATCAAAGAAAAGATGATCCGAATGGTCCATCACATCATACAATCTGGAATTAATAAATCATCTTCCGAATCAACAAAACTAAATTTATGGGTGTAATATTAAGTGTACTAGCTGGGATTATTATCCTCCTTATTTTGATCTTAGTATTAAGATTACCCGCTTTTATTTCATTGTTGATTTCTAGTATTCTGACTGGTTTGTTTGCTGGCCTTGATGCCGCTACAATAATCGATACTGTGCAAAAAGGAATGGGATCTACACTTGGCTTTGTTGCTGTAGTCGTCGGACTGGGTGCTATGTTTGGTGCTATATTAGAGAAGTCAAAAGGAGCAGAAGCTATTGCACAATGGCTAACGAAAACTATGGGAATAAAAAATGCCCCTACTGCTATGCTTTTAACTGGGTTTGTGGTGGCTATTCCCGTTTTCTTCGATGTTGCTTTTATCATATTGATTCCTATTATATATGCCCTCCAAAGAAAAACGGGCAAATCACTTTTACTATACGGAATTCCACTATTAGCGGGTTTAGCAATTACACATTCCTTCATTCCTCCTACTCCAGGTCCTGTGGCCGTCGCTGATATCATTAATGCTGATCTTGGATGGGTAATTTTAGTTGGGTTTCTGGCAGGTATTCCTACGGCTATCGTGAGTGGATTGATCTATGGGAAATACATAGCCGGCAAGATCCATATAGACGCCCCAGCATTGACTTCAGATGAGCTGAAAGAAGATAAAACTCCTTTACCTAATATAGGATTAATTTTGTCCATCATTTTAGTGCCTATTGTTCTTATTCTCTTTGGCACTATGATGAAGTCTGGTTTGGTAGAAATCTCAAGTCCAGGATTTAAAAATATAATTACGCTTATTGGTCACCCGTTTACTGCATTGATAATTGCCAATCTAATAGTTTGGTATGCATTAGGAATAGGCAGAGGTTTTTCATCTAAAGAACTATTCAAAATCAGTTCAAAATCTATGGAGCCAGCAGGAACAATCATTCTTCTTACGGGTGCGGGTGGCGTATTCAAACAAGTACTTGTAAATACTGGTGCAGGAGAGATTATTGCCAACTCTTTTTCGCAGTGGGGCTTTCCCGTAATCGTGTTTGGTTTTTTGGCAGCTGCGATAGTCCGTATTCTTCAGGGGTCCGCTACGGTTTCTATGATTACATCAGCTGGATTGGTTGCTCCTATTTTGGTTGGTTCATCTTTCTCAGGAGGACAATTAGCTGCTTTGGTGATAGCTATCGCTTCTGGAGCAAGTATAATGTCTCATGTTAATGATAGTGGATTCTGGTTGGTTAAGGAATATCTCGGCATGGACGAGAAACAGACTTTTCAGTCATGGACCATGATGACAACGGTTCTTGCATTTACTGGATTAATTTCATCAATAATCTTATTTTTAATCTTCTAACTATCTGAATTTCTCTTTCTTGTGCATTGATAATTCTTCAAACTAACACTAACATTTTTTATTATTCCTTGGCATAGCTAATACCTTGTTGTATTAATCATCCAGAGGCATCATTATTATTTAAATTATAAAAATGGATATAGCAAAAATATTAACGCAAATTTCGGAAATGCTAATTACCTATGCACCAAAAGTATTAATGGCAATTATAACCCTCGTCGTCGGTTTCTGGATAGTCAAAAAACTAGTGAAGTTATTTGAAAAATCAATGGCTAAATCGGGTACCGATATATCATTGACCAAATTTTTGTCTTCCATACTTGGTGCATTACTAAAAGTAATGGTACTGCTATCTGTAGCGGGAATGTTTGGTGTAGATACCACATCTTTCATAGCTATACTAGGTGGTCTTATGATTGGTGTAGGTATGGCACTCAATGGTAGTCTTGGCCAAGTAGCATCAGGAGTAATGCTTATGATATTTAAACCAATCAAAGTAGGAGACCTTGTCGAAATCGGAGGAGGTAACACAGGTACTGTGCACTCTATAAATGCATTCAATACAGAATTAGCCACTCTGGACAATAAACGTATATATGTATCAAATAGCAATGTAACTGGAAACACGATCACTAATATCTCAGGCAAGGGAACAGTAGGCGTTGAGCTTACATTTGGTATCGGTTATAGCGGAGATATCGACAAAGCAAGAAAGATCATATTAGAAGTCGGAAAGGCATGTCCTTTTATTTTGGATACCCCAGTACAAGGTGTGGTCGTTGCTAATCTTGGAGACAGTTCTGTAGACTTAGCCACTCGTCCGTTTTGCAAAAGCGAACATTATTGGGATGTAAAGTTCTATATGACAGAAAATGTAAAAAAGGCATTTGATAAAGCTGGTGTTGGTTTCCCTTATCCAACGATGGATATCAATCTAGTGAGCCAAAATTAAATTTATATAACATATAGTTGAAAAATCCCTTGTCCTCTCCAGGCCAAGGGATTTTCTATTATTAAACGAACTTACTAGTTTCTTCCCGCTCTTACACCACCGTCAATATCCCAGATCGCTCCAGTTACCCATGATGCTTTGTCAGACAACAAGAAGACTATACTGTTCGCTATATCTTGTGCCGTTCCGTTTCTTCCGATTGGGTGGAATCCATTGAACCCTACCAATGCTTCTTCGGAGGCTTCTTTGCCACCGAAAACTCCGTGGTATACTGGAGTATTTACGACTGCTGGTGATACTGCATTCACTCTTATGTTATGATCTGCAAGTTCCATAGCCAAATGTTGTGTCAATGAATGAAGACCTGCCTTCTGCATTGAATAAGCCGATGATGGTGTCGCTTTTACCGCTTGCTTAGCCCACATCGACCCTACATTCACGATAGATCCACCTTCAGTATCCTTCATTTTCTTTGCAGCCGACTGAGTGATAAAGAAAAATCCTCTATTCAAGTCTAAATAAGAATCATAATCCTCAGCGGTATGATCTAGAAATGGTTTAGGTCCGAATATTCCAGATGCATTTACTAAGTAATCCAAGTTGTCCATACCTTCTATTTTAGATATCAATTGTGCTACTGCCAATTTATTGGTAATATCTACAGCGTGCTTTAGAAGGTTAGGAGCATCAGCTATTTTGTTGATTGATCTTCCAACAATATGAACCATCGCCCCATTCTCTAATAATGTTTGTGTAGTTGCGTATCCAATACCACTTGTTCCTCCGATGACTAACGCTACTTTGTTTTTTACTGATTCCATATAATTATGAATTAATTTATAGACAGACAAGTCTGTCTATAAATGATTAAAAAAATATATTCTTTACTATTATTCTATCTTGAAATTTCAACTAGCAACCAGACTTTAAAAATCTAACTTATTATTTTCTTACACATTTCCTTCGCCACTAGTATAGGCCACACGTTCTGATGAATATGACTTTCTGAAACTGCACCTTCATAAAGCAAATAAATCTGCTTTGCTAACATTGAAGCGGTAAGTCCGTCCCTCACAATCAAATTTACATCTACAAGATCCCCTATTAGATTCAGAAACTGATTTTTTTGACTTTGTATCTCTTTTCTAATCTCTTCATTTCCCTTTGGCAATTGTGAGATTGTATTGATACACCAACAACCATTGAATGTATCGCTTTCAAAAAATTCAATAAGAAAATCAAATAAGGCAATCACTCTACCCTCTCCTTTGACAACTGCATTAGTAAAGTTCTTGACTGCCTCTAAGAGACCTCCATTCTTATATTGCAAGTATGCAACACATATATCATCTTTCGACTTGAAATGATTATATAATGTAGCTTTAGCAATCCCAGCCTTACTTATGATCTCGTTGATACCTGTCAAATTATATCCATTTTGGTAAAATAGATTAGCTGCTGTTTCAACGATATTTTGTCTTACTGGTGAATTTTTCATAATTCAAATATATACATACTTATAGGCATAGACAGACCTGTCTACCTACTTAACAAAAAATTAAATAGTCCAATCAAATTAATAACTTTGAATTCATTGGATACTAGAAGTGATTAAAACATGAACAAAGATCTAGAGGTAAAAGAATCTATAACTATAGATGGCACGCAAGAATCTGTATGGGATGCTATGACTAACCCTGCAAAGATAGTCTTGTACCTGTATGGTACTCAGACAACGACTGATTGGAAGGTGGGCAGTCCTATCGCATTCGAAGGCCAATATGGAGAGCATACATATAAAGACAAAGGTGTAGTAAAAATCAACGATCGTCTTAAAAAATTGACCTATAGTTATTGGTCATCTATGTCAGGATTGGAAGATTTAATAGAAAATTATTTTGAAGTAAATTATATCATTGAACCTAAAGAGGATGGCAGGACTCAACTTACTTGGCACCAAGTAGGCTTCTCCAATGAAAAAGGATACGAGCACACAAAAACCACCTTACCAAATATGCTGAATCAAATTAAAGCTATTGTGGAGAAAATGGTCATGTGAGGAGTCCACTAACAATAAAGATATTCACAAACATTCCAAGAACTTTTCATATCAGAATATGTTCGAAAAGAGACTTTCATAAAATGAATCAAAATAATGTTAACCCTAGACGAAACAATCGAAGATCAAACATATACTGAACAGAGCCTATCAATGGGCGGGTACGATAATTGTACTTTTCACAACTGTAATTTTGAGCAAGCTGATTTAGCTGAGGTTAATTTTACAGAATGTAATTTCAGGCAGTGTCATTTTGGTAGCGCAGCTTTAGATAATGTAGGTTTCAAAGACGTAATCTTCGAAGGGTGTAATTTCTTAGGTAGTGACTTTACGAACTGTTCCACTTTTCTATTGAAGATGAGCTTCGCTGAATGCCATATGGATCTTTCTATGCTGACTAAATTGAAATTAAAAGGAACTGAATTCGATAATTGCAGCCTAAAAGAAGCTGATTTTACAGATTGTGATCTAACCGAAGCTTCATTTGATTTCTCAAATCTAGAAAGAGCAATATTCCAAAACTGTAACCTAACCAAGACTGATTTCCGAGAAGCAAAAAGCTATTCTTTTGAGCCATCTCAGAATATACTGAAGAAGACAAAATTTTCGAAAGATGGAGTTATGGGATTACTTAGTAGGTACGACATCATCGTAGACTAAAGGTTTATTTCCTTATGTCGTTTTCTAATGATAATTTAATGTAAATAGAAATTATTTATTGCCAACTCGCAGAATCGCTGGAATCGCAGAATTACTATATTATGTTGATCAAAAGGAGTTCCTATTAAAGCATTTTAGCGATTTCGCAAAAAACGAAATCACGAAATGCACCTTAAACTAATACCGATGACAATTTTTAAAAACAAATGCTATAATATTCACCAAAGATGAAAGTATACAGACCAAAAATAGTGCAACAGTTAAGAGATTATTATGGAGAATCTATTCATCATTCAACATTCTCTACGATCCGAGAGCGCTTGTCTAGATTGGCAACTATGTTACACGAGGGCATCCAATCAGGCCATGATTATCTATATAGTGAGATCAATAACCATCATCCGCTGTATCTCGGGGAATCTATCGCGGAACTAAAAGAAGCTGATATCGATCTCATAGACTGCCAGTGGGCCATAGCATGCGAGTACGGATATAAATCATGGGAGGATGTTCTTGACCTTCGAAAAACAGAGTATAATCAACCGTTCGAAGAGGCAGTAGATCACTTATTAGCTGGCGACTTTCAAGAGCTCCAGGTACTAATAGAAACCTACCCAAGTATACTCACCGCCAGCTCTCAATACGGTCACAAAGCCACACTCCTGCACTATACCGCTAGTAATGGAGTAGAATTATGGAGACAGCAAGTGCCAAGTAATCTACCAGAGATGACCGCTTACCTTATACATATGGGCGTCTCAAAATGGACGCTCATGAATGTATACGGTAGCCAGTATGATACAATGACCTTACTGAAATCAAGTATCCATCCATATAATGCCGGTGTGGGTAAAGAGATGGAGGCTATATTTGCTTAGACCAATTAATAATTCAAATACCGCACATCTTTCCATTTGTTAACTTTCGTCATCGTTTAAAACACTCATATCTAAGGATCTATTCCCTGTATTTTTTTGCCTTATTCAAAAACTAATAAATTGATATTCTTTGCACGCCCTCGAAATACTATTTAGTCTTGATCAATCTAACGGCGTATTCGTCTCAAAATCGAATAATGTAAGGTTTCGTATTGTATAATGTGCTCTCCACAAATCCCAAAGAGTATTAAAGTATTGCTGCCTTGCTCCTTGTTCTTCTTGGATCGCGATATTAAGATTAGTCACATCGATTTTACCAATTTGGAATCTCTTCTTTGCAATATCCAATCTTTTAAGAGCGATTACCAATGCTTCTTCAGCAAGTTTTAGTTGACTTCTTTTTAGTCCAAATTGCTCGACGTTGACCAATATATCTCTTTCAAAACTAACTTCATTTTGTCGTACTTGTAACCTTGTAATTTCCAAGTTTGATTTTGCGATTTCTCTTTGAGCCTTCCTTCTACCGAAATCAACAATGGGTATATTTATTGATAAACTCACACCTTCTTGATCAAGTAAGTTGCTATATGCACCATCAATTGTATTTGCATTTTTAGTCAATCCAAACGAGCCCGATAACGAAATATTAGGACCATTATTCCTTTGTGCTTCTTCTACTTGCCTTTCTGCATTTAGCAGTGCTAATCTGAATTGTTCCGTTTGACTTCTATTTTTTTGAGCATACTCAAGGGCTTTATTCTTATCAATATCATATAAAGTAATCGGCTCCGGCGGACTAAAATCAAACTCTACTTCATTCGTTAGTCCCAAAAAATCTCTTAAGATCTCTGTTTTATTTTGAACGCCCAACTCCAATCTTGCCACTGTACCATCAGCGTTCTTCGCACTAAGCTGTATTTGTAAAAGATCTGTTTCCGAGATACGCCCTACACTAAACCTGCCCTCAGAATTCACTGCTAAAGAATCTAGATAATCTCTATTATTTCTGGCTTCGATAAGACTAAGCTTTGTAGTATACAAATCAAAAAAATTATTTACTACATCAAATGCGATCTGTTCTCTTTCCTCTACATAGACTTTTTTAGATAAAGCATAGTTCAGTTCGGCTTCTTTTTTATCCCATTTATAGGGATTGAGCTGAAACAATGGCTGTACAAATCCGATTCTGATTGGGTTCGACAGGTAAGATGATCGTGCGTCAATAGTATCTTGAGCAAATTGATCTAGACGCTGCAAATTACTAGATATAAAAACGGATCCCCCTGTAGCACCTATGACCTGATTTAAATTTACCCCCACACTATTGGTCATAAATGAATTATTGACAAATTGGGCACCCCCTGGAAGATTGATCTGCGAGACACTTCTGTTTATATTTGGAAGAATTGCTTCAAATCCAATTTGTGGTTTGAACACGGATTTAAAAGCGGTATATCTCCACTTTTGATTTTCTCTACTCGTTTTTGCCAGAAGGTAATCTGGAGACTCTGCTTGCGCTGATTTGATGATATCGTAGATACTGGCAGAGATCACCTCTTGTGCACTCCCGTTAGAGGAAGACCCAAGTATTATTATGATTGATAGTAGTATTAGCTTTTTCATAAGTTATTGCTATTTCTTAGGCTAGAGGTTTCTTTAGTAATGGCAAAAAATAAGTTGTTCATTTCAAGATAGAGATTTTGTTCATAGTCGAGGCGCAAAAAGCGGAGTTACGCATCGCATAATAAGTATTTTTTTGTAACGAAGGATAGGGACAAAGGATCAGCATCAAATAGATAAGTTATTTTTTTAACATTACTTAGTGATATAATTTTAGTGACTTCTTAATCAGTTCTTAATGCAGTTATCGGATCCATTTTTGCGGCTTTCTGCGCTGGCATGATCCCAAATATTATCCCAATACTCACCGCAATGCCAAAACTTATCAAGATAGATGCAAAGGATATTACCGTTGATATATCAGCATATGCAGCAATTACTTTGGCACCGACTATCCCTAATATTACACCTATGATTCCACCAGCTAAACTTATTGCTATGGCTTCTAATAAAAACTGATAGGTAATATCTTTTTCAGTGGCTCCGATTGATCTTCTAAGACCGATTTCTTTGACCCGCTCTAGTACACTGGCTAGCATAATATTCATGATACCTATTCCTCCTACTAACAGTGATATACCTGCTATTACTGCCAATATCAAATTCATTGTTTCTTGAGTATTCTGTTGCTGCTTTATCAATAATTCAGGTACTTTTATTTCAAAGTCGGCTTGATTATTATGCCTTCTCAATAATAACCTACTGATGAGTTCAGCACTTGATTCCATACTTTTTGCATCCGCCAATTTCACCACTACTTTATCTAGCTGATGGTAATTTTTATTTTCAGTCTCATCATCTTCATTACGCTTTACGTCTTCTTTTCCGATACGAATTTTATTATTTATTCTCAGCTTGTAAGTATCAAATGGTATAAAGATGATGTTGCTGTAATTATTGACATCCAGCTTAACGAGATTTTCTTTAGAGATCAATCTCTTTTTGAGTACACCGATCACCTTAAACACTACATGGTTCGATTTCACATATTTATCGATAGGATTTTTTCCTAAGAACAGCCTTGCAGCAGCATTGGCGCCAAGGACACACACATTTGTCCCATTCTTATGGTTGTTTGAGAAAAATGACCCTTTGCTCAGTTCTAAATTATTTACATTAAAAAAATCATTGTTTACTCCATAGCATTTAGATTTTACCATGTTTTTTCCATAGAGAATTTTAGCGTTATCTTCCGTTTCTATGGATAGTGTTTCTATTCCTGGGATTATGTTTTTGATAGCTTCTACATCATTTAATGTCAATCCTGGAGTATATGATTTCTTCTCTTCCTTACTATTACCATCACCATCCTCACCATTTTGCTCCGGTGGTATAGAATTGATAACGATATTATTTGTACCTATTATCTTTAGTTGATCGAGGATTGACTTTTTTGCTCCGTTCCCTATCGCCAACATTGACACTACTGCAAATACTCCGAAAATAATACCCAGTGCTGTGAGTAGAGCTCTTAACTTATTTTGACTTATACCTTCGAGAGCTAATCCAAGGTTTCTACTGATATAAACTAACATAAATATAGATTGAAGTGATAAATTGATTTTCTGTCTTTTCGTTGATTCAATTGTAACAGATAACTCTGCTTATTAATGACTCACCCGTTAAAACATGATCATCATGTTACCACCACCCATTTCCTTGTTCTGATCTTCATCACCTTTCACATCATCTTCATTTGATTTATCATATGTAGCTTTCTTCACTTTCCAAGTTTCAAGTCTATCTGTACCAGCACTAGCTATGTCCTTACTAAGAAATTCAAATGGTACTTTATCAACATCAGCTGGCGGTGTTAGCATTACTTTATCATCCAAACTAAGACCTTCTACTATTATAATGTCATTTTCATTCGACGCACCACTTATGATTTGCTGTTTTATTATCCCACCTGACTTTTTCACAAATACATAATCTATACTATCACTATAAAACGCTTCTAGAGGGATGTTAACTACATCTTCATATTCATATATTTTGATTTCATTGGTTGTCGTCATTGAAGGTCTCAGTACATCATCCACTTGATTTATTGCTATTACAATCTCAAAAACCTTTGCTTCTTGTCCTCTCAGTTCTTGACCTATATTAGCTACAGAGATGATCTGCCCATCAAATACCTTTTCTGGAAATGCATCTACTTTCACGTTTACTTTTTGCCCTTTCCTAATCTTTGAAATATCGATCTCATTAATGTATGCTACAGAAGTCATCTTAGTAAGGTCAGGTAATTCGGCAACGGTGGGGTCCCATGCACTAATTTGCGAACCAGGACCTTTTTTTCCATTCCAAGATCTTTCATATATCAACATACCATCTTCGGGGGCCATTATCATAAAAGAAGATGCTACGTCTGTCATCTGCTTCAACTTCGAATCTAACTGCTTCAAATTGGCTTGTATCTCTCTCACTTTGGCATCAGATTGTATAACCATAAGATCCGTTTTGCCTTTCAGTTGATCCATCGACCTTTCAGAATTTCTCAATTTTAATTCCGATTGTTCGATCACCATTTGTGGCTCGTATTTGTTACGTTCTATTTCTAACCGTTCCTGCGCCATAGAAAACAACATATTTGCGCTCTCATCTCTCACTCCTTTCATTTGGATAGCCGTATCGATTTTGATCTGCTCCAATTTGGTCATCTCTTTTTCGATATCCGTTTGCATTCCGGTTATCTTAGTAGCTAATTCTGTTTTATCAAGAGAAGCAACATACTCTCCTTTTTTCACCACTGTACCTTCTGGAATTATATCTTTGATTGTAGTGTTATAAATTCCTGCCGATCGCATTCCTTGTGGACCTCTGATCTTGATAGACTTTTTAGCCTTGAGCTCTCCTGTAGCATTTACTGCTACTATAAAATTTGCCTTTTTTACCTGTGCAAAAATTTCAGCCTTAGAGGATGAAGTATCAGGTCTTAACATAAAGTAGGCAGACGCAGCCAAGACAACGGCTATCAATCCGTAGATAATTGATTTTTTCATTTAGAGTAAGTTGGATAATTAATAATTTCGATCTCATCTACTACTATGGGATCTGATAGTAAGTTAACGTGTATAGACGTTACGTATGCAAGCGTATGACAGTTTTAACAGTTTGTTATGATACATGTTTGATTGGTTGAGTTGCGGTGCGACGGTAAATGGGGTGCCCATATAAATGATAATAGGGCAATTGTTTGGGTTTGGATTTGAATGTTTGAATGATTAAATGACTAAATGACCAATAGATATTCTTTTCTACACACTACTCATAGCAAATATCAGCATAGCAGATTCATATCTGAAAGGTCTGAGGCCAGCGATTACGATCGCAACCTCTGGCATCCTGACCATAAGTGTCAGGACGATCCACCTTGCATATGTATTTCTCTTCCCTGGTATTGCATCGATAGTATGAGTCATCATACACATTTTCCTGTCCGCCTACTGGCGGATTCACGTGTCCGCTCACTAGCGGATTATATACATTTTACATTCTGCTTACATCTTCATTTCCTATGGGGCAGGTTGTTGCCACTTCAGCTATTCAGTCACTTATGACTTCTGATCTTTCGTTTCACACTTTCGTTTATACTTCCCTTATGAGGCATGAGGCAGGTGACTGGGGAGAGGTTGAGGAGGAGGATCACCAGAGCAATGAGCTGGCTCTGATTACTGGTCGTCGTATCTTTTCAGTTTATCAGTGCAGTGAGTCTCATTCAGTTCATGGAGATCGCATTTACATTATTACTGAGGCCGATCGTTCAGCTACTACTGTTTTATGGCCTAGGGAGTATTAGTACTACTCTTTTCTATTAATGTCAATGTGAGTAAGTCTAAGAATTATACTCATTAGATTTTTCTCTTTTTAGATAAATTCAATAGTATCACAACTATTTAATGGTATAGGGCCATAAAATGAATATGGAATCCTTTAATCTTAAAATTGTTGGCTCACACTTTTTATTGCCGCCAGTTTGGCAAAAGAAAAAATAACCAAAAAGTAATTAGATTCTATATCCTAATCACTTTTTGAACAAATTTTTCACCATTTTTCGTATTCTTTGCGTTAATGAAGAAAGTACCAGTGTATGGTAAGCTGATTTCTGAATCTGAGATATTGTTTCTTAACAAAACACCTGTCATACCAATCAAATCAAACCTAAAATCACTATCTAGGTTAGTTCTTATTAATCCATCAATAGTAATTGAAGGAAAAAACATATCATCTTTTAATATTGTATTTGATGTAGCAACTGGGTATTTTAAAGTATGAAACTCTAAACCGACTCCGGGTTCCTCAGAAGTAAATAAAATAACAGAACCGAAAGTTTCAAAAACAGTAGGTCGTTCTGCTCCTTGGGATACTTCTCTAAATAGCACCAAGTCATTCTCTTCTAATATTGATATGTAATCTGAATCAAAACCATTCCCTGCACTGTAAGATACCACAAAATGTGCCTTACCGTTAAGCATAGCTCCGTTTTTCAGTCTGATACTTTCATCAGAAAAGTTTAATTCCTCTTTCAAGTTAGTAGTACCATCTGATTTATACAGTTTCGATGATCCAAAATAATCATCTTCTGTAAAATAGATTAGTCCTGATTCATCATGCAGATCTATTACAGATTTGAAATCTTCAGAGAGTACATTAATTGAAAGATTATTTTTGTTGATTGTTATCAAATCATCATTTTGTTGGGGCATCAGAATGATATATTCACTATTAACTATATAATTATCAGTTATCTTTTTTTCTCTAATACTTTCCCAACTTGTAAAAGGAAGGTCAATATTCTCTTCTGAAATTAGATCACGAATAAAGTAATTATTGTCACAAGAATAGATGAGAAAATTATCAAAACCATATGCATATCTCATATTATCACATAACCCATTAAACAACGTGCTATCTAATTGTTTTGTTAGCTTATTATAAACAACCACACCACCATCATAGTCACTATAATTCATTGGGCTAAATATCACATAATCACCACTTTCAGTTATTTCAAGATCCCATTGCCCAAGATTGATTTCTTCTATCACCACTTCAGGGGAGGCTCCATCTTCTATGTAATATACTTTCTTATCTTTCGTATTTTCATTTTCTTCGACAAAAATAACTCCTTCGGATAATGCCTGCTTTTGCTCTATTTTATCATTTACAACAAGTATAGATTGATTAGCTTGAGATGTTAAATTGTATCGTATTATTTCAGCATTACTTCCACCGTCCAAATCATGGATATAAAGATTATTATTTGTAGCCGCTAGATCACGTGCTATTCTTACAGTTGGACTCCCCAATGCCTTTTTAATTTCTAATTCAGAATTGACAAAATAAATCTCTCTAAAAGAATCATCACCAATAAAATATAATTTATCATCAGCTAATGTAGCGTCCCCAAAATATCCTCCAGAGAATCCTGGGTTTAGGTCTTTGATTAGATCGATCGATTGACCAAAACACTCTGCGGCTAATAATATTAACAAAAATGTCTTTAGTAGATAACTCATAATGATGTAATAATTTATTTTTAAAAATTGTGTTTTAATAATAGAGGTAAATATTAGATTGGAAAATTCTTGATTCGATCGAATTCGTGCGAAATAGACTTGTTTTATTTGAAATTAACAAAAATGCTCTCGAATTCATTTGACCAAGATAAGTCATTATGAAAATTTACAACATCAATTTCTTTTCGTAATGATATATGATATGAACCTTCACTATTTATTCCTACTAATCCATAATTTAAATAATTCGTCTTGACACTTTCTCCATCGTTGCTAATAATCAAAGCATTATATGATTCAACATTTAATTCATACCAAATACTCTTCCTCAAAAAATTCTCATTGGATATTTTTTTTTCTATTTCAACAAATTTTGCTCTCTCGACTCCAGTTTTAAGTTTATCAAATTCAAAATCTATGAACTTGCCCAATGTAGTCTTGTCTTCGTTGTAAGATAAAAAAATTGTATATTTTTTACAAGTATCTTTATAACAGTATTCTTGAGTACTATAGTCTTCAAATTGATTTTCACACTGCACAATACAATTACTAGAAAAATTTAAAAAATCAACTTTTATATTCTCATTTTCAAATTTAAATGAATTCCCAGGATCACAATTGATTAAACTAATTAACAATGCTATAAATAACATTTTACTCAATAAACTTTTTATAGATTGCATCTTTTATATATTTTAAATTTATATCTCCTGATGTTTTTAATACAAAATCCAAGGGGTTTTCATATACTTTATTTCCAAAAGATCCACAAAAAGAACAAGGAGTAAACTTTTGCATATCTCGAAGTATTATACAGCATCCATGGGACATATATCCATTTACTCGATTTTTCCCACCAGGTGAGCCAGAATCTACCCACTCATGATCTACTCCCGCATTATGCCCATTGGCATGAAAAGTCAAAAATGCAGCTAACTCATCATTAGTTTCACACTTCCATTCATTAAGCCAGTTTTCTAAATCAGATCTTATCAGACAAAGTTGCCCACCATTATCTCCCATTTCTAAAAGTCCAGATTTTTTTATAAACCGACAAATATCTCCTTCTATATTTAAGTTATTATTAGTAAAACTAACAATGATATCTTCAAAGTCAATTTCTGCACTTTCTATAAGTTGACTACCCGTCCCATATAATACAATTATATTGTCCTTTACTTGTTCTACAGTAAGGTGGCTATTCACAATTTGAATACTAGGTACTAAAGAGAAAATATCGTACATAAAAAGGGCTGTATGATTTTCATCTTCATATTCTGGCTTTATTATTTTATAATCCCCTAAGGCTTCATACAATTCGATTAGATGAGTTCTGACTACATTTAAATCTAGGCAACATCCATCTAAATTTTCCAAATAAATTGTTTTACCTTTCTCCAGTGCCTTCTGGCATATCAACTTTAATAAAAATACTCGCTTCTATATCAGATCTTGAAAAAGATACCACATTAATTTTATAAGTAAGGTCAACTCCATTAATCCTTTTTCCTTCTAACTTACCTTTCGCAGCTATATCTTCCTGAGTTCCTATACCAAGCATTTCTAGTATCGATTTGCAGTCAGGATCTGAAAGATCATAATGAATAATATTGCCAAAAACACCTTCCATCTTTGCACTCATTTTAGATAAGTAACCACCAACGTCCTCGTTTACATCAATTGGGTTTCCATCTAGAAATCCATCGATTTTATCAAAATGTTTTATAGATCCTGTCGTATCAATAAAATTTGAAAAAACTGGATTTTGAATTATTACTTCCTCAAACCCATTTGACTTCAACAAAAAAGAAAACTCATCGTAATTATCCGGGCAAGTTGGGCAATAATCACTTCTCAATTTCTGCTTATTTTCTGGTATACAACATCCTTTAGCTTTCGTAATTTCAGCGATTACTGCTTCCAAGACGGCACTCTCAACAGTTGGGGACAAGGAAGCATCTTTTTTAAGTAAATTGAACGTCTCATTCAAAATTTTCTCAAATCTACTTTTTATAATTACCTCTTCAATTGAAGTATAACATTCAAATATTCCAGTAGTTGGAAATTTTACTTCCACATACATTTTACTTTCATTATTAGCACTTTCGTTTATACTTCTCTTATGAGACATGAGGTGGCTGATTGGGGTGAGGTCTGTGAGGAGGATCACCAGAGCAATGAGCTGGCTCTGATAACTGGTCGTCGTATCTTTTCAGTTTATCAGTGCAGTGAGTCTCATTCAGTTCATGGAGATCATATCTATATCATTACTGAGGCTGACCGTTCAGCTACTACTGTTTTATGGCCTAGGGAGTATTAGGTTGTTGTGTATTTTATTTCATTCTTTATTTATAAATCAAAATATACTATTACATGTAATTCTTGGATTCTTGAATTCAAAATAATGACGTTTCCAATAATTAGTACCTCAATAATATAAATTAGATTATACATTCATAAAGGGAAGCAGAGAGTTAATAAAAATAATTCACTGAAATCCTTAATCTTTCATGAAAAGAAAAGAATAATAATCCAAAGCACATCATTATTGCTTTAGTCTGCAATTAGGACTGAAGCCGCATATCTAGTTGACTTTGTTATTAATTGCACAGTATAAAATCCAGGCCGGCTAATTGATAATATATTTCCATCTAACGTAAACTCAGCCCTTTGTCCAGTAATATTTATTACTTCAATATTAACTACCTCTGATTTATCAACGCCTAAGTTAAGTACCCCAGATGATGGATTAGGATAAACAGATAGGTCTTGAACATGATTATCTTCAACAGATGAACCTAAATATGAAAGAGAATATAACTCTATTCCTAAATTATTCTCGTTATGTATAAAAATTAGATTGTCACCAACCACTTCTAAGACAGAATTATACGGACTATATTTTAATTCTGTAAAATTTATTAGCTCATCATTAGTATTAATACTACACAAATGTTCTGTAAAATTTCCAGAATGACTAATTATGAAATGAACATCATTATTTAAAACAGCACCATTCAAAAGGCTAAAAGCACTCTCAGTATATTTTATTTCTATTTTTTCTTGATCTAATGCGGCATCTAATTGAAATAATTGAGTATCAGTAAAGCTTCCTTTTTCAGTAAAGTAGATTTGTCCGTTTTCAGCGATTAAATTCACAACTGAACTGGATTTATCACTAAGGATGTTTGTTGATAAATCATTTTTATCAATTGCAATAAAATCTCCATCACCTTCTTGTGGTCTTATGAAAACATGCGTATCTGACTCAAAGATCACCTCACTTTTTATACCTGGTCTTAACGCATCTCTCCCATCAATATCTAGTATTGCAACATCACCAGTTAGAACATTGGTCACATAATAATCTCCCGTACACGAATACACTATATGATCTCTAAAACCATATGCATATCTAATGTCCTCACATTGACTAATTAGGAAATCGTTTTGAACTTGCTTTGTCGTAGTATTGAAGAAAGTTACGCCTCCTTCATAGTCCCCATCATCCAACGGTGATAATATTACATATTCTCCATGGTTGGTAACATCAAAATCGTATTGGCCTAGATTTACATCCTCAAGTACTGTGATCACATCATCTGAATCGTCACTTATGTAGTAGACCGTTTTATTTTCTTGATTATCTTCTGTAACAATAACTACCCCATCATTAAAACCAAATGATTGGACAATACTACTTTCTAATGATACAATTAACTCAGCATCATTATTTCCACCTGCCGAACGATACAAATCTCTAACACTAGGAGCTTCTCTATTATATATATAAACAAAGTTATCAGTACAAAACACATCTTCGGCACCTCTTACTAATGGAGAACCTACTTTCTTCGTTATCTCTAGGTCTTCATCAAGTGAAAATACTTCTACATAGGCTGGACCATCATCCACTCCTGCAAAATATAGATCACCGGAAAAATTACAGGACGTATTCAAGAAACCAGTTCCGAAGCCTGGGTCAAGGTCTTTTACGATGTTTATTTCTTGAGAAAAACAATTAGCCGCTATTAATAGTGTTGTTAGTGCCAGTAAGTATCTGTACTTCATTGTAATTATATTTTGATTATTATCTGCTAATATAAATTATATATTGCACTTATCAGTTATGTGTACTGTAGAACTGTTAAATATTAATTGACATCATGTATATCTTAGTATTATCCTACTCTCCATTACCACCATTCCCTCTTTTTCACTTTCAATAACCATTATATTCGCATGACAATCACCAATATCGGCAAAGAAATCACATGGATGACTGTAAGAACTAAGAGTTAGCAGTTGTTTCCAATCTTTGTTATAATCAAAACTATCATTACCAATGTCAGCATACTTTAAATCATCTTCAAAATATCCACCCAACTTACTCCGTTCAACATCAGACACATCAAAATATTGCATAGAATATTCATAAATAATCTCACATGCTTCTCTAAATTTATTCTTTTCCTCCTCAGAAAATCCATGTTTACTAAAAAGTAGCTCGCTTGGATAAGGAAGTTCATAAAAGAAGCTAGTTTCTTTCATGGTACCAGCATCTCCATTATTAAACAAAATAAGAGGTAATGAAATAGATTCATCGTGTATTTTAATATATAAGTCTGACTCTCCAATATCATCCCAATCCATATCACTTTTGGAATGCAGTGATATCGTATAGGGCACTGATCGGCTTTTGATCGGATTTATTTCTTTATCATCAATCAAAAATAATCCTGCTAATTCTTCTTTTTCAACAACTGTCATTTTTTCGAAGATAGGACAATATTCCTCTTTGCTGACTGGCATCATTTCTCCCTCTTTCAGTACTTTACTCTTTTTTAACCACATCATTAAAAGATTTTTCCTAGATGGTATGACCTTATCTATCAAAATAGAAACTACATCTTTATATTTATTGATTCTTCCATCATCTAATAAAATAATCAATCCTTTATTCTTAACATAATTCTCAAAATGTGTCTTATGAAAATCAGGAAACCCTGACAAATCAATTTCCAAGGACGTGGTTTCGTTGTTAAAAATAACCGGGACATTTCCATATAATACATCAAGAATAATACACCTTTTGATTTCTGAAAGTATATTAATTTTGATCGGATAGATGTAGATTTCTTTTACAGAACTAATCCCTTTAGTTATATTGTTATCAACTTTTATTATATTTACCATTGCTTTTTGTTAAAATTATTTTAAATAAAAATAGACTAAATATTACGTACAAGCTAATATAAGATTATATGAAAACTAAATTTTACAACATTTCTGTAGATACCGATATTGTAGATGTTTATTCAATAAATTATTCAAAAAATAGACAATCAATAAATAGTGCAAATTGGTCTAACTGGGAAAGCGAAAACATCGTGAATAACTATTATTCATTCACTCCGACAGAATTGGCAACACCTAGACTTTTACATTCAAAAAGAACTCCTATTACTGATATTATAAAAATAGAAGGTTTTCCAAGAAGAGGATGTGTAGTTTCATCTAAATTTCTTAATCTTTTAAAAGACTTCTCATTACCCACTGTAATGACATATCCAATAGAAGTTTTATACAATGATGAAATTCACATGTACCATTACATATTATTCGTCCATGATTCATCAATTGATGTTGATTTTAAAAAAACTAAATTCCATGTACACAAATATGGAAAAACAGAACCTGAAGGTTTAATTTCATTTGACGCTTGGGCTTATGCATATGAAAATGAAGAACCTTACTATGTAAGTAAATTATCAAAAGAATCAGTAATCTATTTCACAAAATTCGATTATGATATTTTTACTCTTGAAAGAATTTATTCAAATTCTGTTATTGTTAATGAAAAACTTAAGATTGTTTTAGAAAAAGAACTATTTGGCATTGTATTCGATGAGTGTAAAAACTATCACAACTAATATACTTTATCAAAGAAAATGAGCCTCAACACTATTGGCACATCGGTAAAACAAAATGCTTCGCCCAAATGAATGAACGAAGCATCTAAAACTATTCTTTAATTAGTCTCTGCAAGGACATGTAAATCCATCACACATACAATGGAAACTCAGTCATAAACTCATTAATCTCTCCTCTTGTCTTTGTAATCAAATCCTCGTTAGTATGATCAGATATAATAGCATCTACCCAAGCTACCGTCTGCTCACAATCTGCTTCTGTAAAACCTCTAGAAGTAACAGCAGCTGCACCCATTCTGATTCCTGATGTCACAAATGGTGATCTAGTATCAAAAGGAACCATGTTTTTATTGATTGTAATATCCGCTCTTACCAGAGCATTCTCAGCATCTTTTCCTGTTACTTCACCTTTAGTTCGGAGATCGATAAGCATGAGGTGGTTATCCGTTCCACCTGAGATTAATTTATATCCTCTGTCTACAAATGCATTTGCCATAGCGTTTGCATTTTTGATGACTTGTGCTCCATATGCTTTAAAGCTTGGATCTAATGCTTCTCCGAACGCTACTGCTTTTGCTGCAATCACATGCTCTAGTGGACCTCCCTGCATACCAGGAAACACTCCACTATTAAGTACCGCAGACATCATAATAGGATTTCCTTTTTTAGTCTTTCTCCCCCAAGGATTTTCGAAGTTTTTACCCATCATTATGATGCCACCTCTTGGGCCTCTTAGTGTCTTATGAGTTGTAGAAGTAATGATATGACAGTGTAGCATAGGAGATTTCAAATGTCCAGAAGCGATTAATCCAGCTGGATGCGCGATATCTGCTAATAGCAAAGCACCTACTTTATCAGCAATTGCTCTAAATCTCGCATAATCCCAATCTCTACTATAAGCAGAAGCCCCACAAATGATCAATTTGGGTTTTACTTCGAGTGCTTTTGCCTCTACTTTATCCATATCAATGAGTCCAGTATCTTCTTCAACACCATAGAAGTTGGCATCATATACTTTACCAGAAAAATTTACAGGCGACCCATGAGATAGATGTCCCCCATGAGAAAGGTCAAATCCAAAAATACTATCACCTGCATTCAAAACAGCCAAGAAAACCGCAGCATTCGCTTGCGCTCCTGAATGAGGCTGCACATTAGCATATTCCGCTCCAAACAATTCGCACAATCGATCGATCGCCAATTGTTCGATTTGGTCTACTACTTCACATCCTCCGTAGTATCTTTTACCAGGATATCCTTCGGCATACTTATTGGTCAAACAAGACCCCATAGCATCTATGACCTCCTGGCTTGTGAAATTTTCTGAAGCGATCAATTCTATTCCTGATCTTTGTCTGTGTAATTCTTTAGCTATAAGTGATTGTACAACAGTATCCATTATTTGTAACTTTTAATATTAAGTGTAATTCTAATGGTTGCAAAAATAGAATTGTTTGCCTTTTGGTCGCTGTAGAATAGATGTTATTTTATCTTTTTGGTAATATTTATTTTATTTGCTGTGTAATAGACTTACTGACTGTTCTACCTTTACACTTTTTGACCGCTTTGCTTTTTAATTTTTCTACTTTTCGATCGTTTACTTTTTGACTGTTCGACTTTCAATTTCCCGCCTAACACTATGTGAGCTGAAGGTCTTTGAACTCGCAGCGGCAAGAATTCACACAACCATATTGTTTCAAGTAATTAACCTTTCAAATACATCAATGGATTAACGAATATGCACAGACAACCTGTTTGAATTGACACTGTATACCCAACATCAATCTAAAATTATGCATGTTTAGCTAAAATTCAAGCATTTAAGCATTCTTACCCATTAAAACCCATGCAAATCAAATTCATCACTATCCACCATATCTACATACCGTTTCATCTTTTTTAAAATCACTTTGAAATGTTTGATCTCTTCCTTATCTACGAATGAAATAGCCAGTCCACTTTCATCAGCTCTCCCCGTCCGTCCTACTCGATGGATGAAATCTTTTGGAGATCTTGGCAATTCATAATTTATAACATAAGGTAATCCAGCAATATCAATCCCTCTTGACAACAAATCAGTAGCGACCAATACTTTTATCTTCCCAGTTTTGAATGCTTCCAAAGCAGACTGTCTGGCACCTTGACTCTTTTTACTATGGATAGGAAATGCATCGATCCCATTTTTAGTCAATTTTGCTGCAACACGATCTGCCTTTTGTGCTGAAGAGGTAAAAACCAACACTTGACTCATTTCCTCTTCCTTGATCAGATACCTAAGCAATGGTCCTTTTCTATCCTCTGTCACAAAATACCCTGCCAAGTTTATCGACTCGATATCATTCTCTTCGGATCCTATTTTGATGACTTGAGGATCATCAAGAAGTAGATTCTTTATACTTTCTAAGTCTTTACTTAAGGTTGCCGAAAAAAGTAAATTTTGTCTTTCTTCTGGTAATAATTTGAAGATTTCATTCATTTCATCTTCAAAACCAAGATTTAGCATTTTATCAGCCTCATCAAGGATCAATGCCCTTACTTTCGATAATTCTAATGCATTATGCGAAATAAGATCTAATAACCTCCCTGGAGTAGCGACCAATACATTCGTCCCAAACATTGTTTTCATTTGAGGATTAATTGACACTCCTCCATAGACAGACATCGTTTTAATCGGTTTTGGAAGTGCCTTACCATAAGTATTAAATACATCACCTACCTGAACTGCCAATTCTCTTGTGGGTACTAAGACTAAAACATCTATCTCTCTATTTTTATCTTTCTTAGGTAACCGCTGAAGCAATGTTAGTATCGGAAGAACAAAACTTGCTGTTTTTCCAGAACCTGTTTTTGCTATCCCCAACACATCTCTTTGAGACAAAATTGCAGGAATAACTTCCTGTTGAATCGGAGTTGGAGCGCTAAAATTGTTCCCTTTTAAAATTGGTAATAAAGAAGGATGTAGATTCAAAGATTCGAAAGCCATATTAACTGTATGTTAAATTAAACAATTGTGCAAAGTTATCTATTAATAATTGGCAATAGTTATGATTGCTATTACTTAGTTTTACTTCTGCAAAATGAAAACTTATGAAAAACAACCAAAGTCCACTTAAAGAAGTAGCTTCTCTCTTCTTCAAACTAGGCTGTATTGCTTTCGGAGGTCCTGCATCACACATTGCTATGATGGAAGATGAGGTTGTAGAGAAGAGGAAATGGATGACCCATCAGCATTTCTTAGATCTTATCGGTGCTACCAATCTGATCCCTGGACCAAATTCCACTGAAATGACCATGCATTGTGGTTATGAGAGAGCAGGGTGGAAAGGTCTCTTTGTGGCAGGTGGATTATTCATATTACCCGCTGTTACGATCACGCTATGCTTTGCCTATCTATATGTAGAATATGGTCAGTTACCTGAAGTAGAACCATTTATATATGGAATCAAACCTGCGGTAATTGCGGTCATTCTTTCAGCATTATATAAGTTGGGCAAAAAAGCAATAAAAACAACTGAGTTAGGTATTCTTGGGATACTTACGGTAGCCGCTTGTCTCGCAGGTGTACATGAGATAGTAGCCTTATTTGGTTGTGGTTTGCTAGGTGTGCTGATCTATTTTGCAAAGAGTACAAGGAATACGACTCAAAGTATTGTGCCATTATTTTTATTGCAAATCGGAGGATGGAAGATATTATTTACTTTTCTTAAAGTAGGAGCGATCCTTTACGGAAGTGGATATGTACTATTCGCTTTTTTAGATGCTGAGTTGGTATCAACAGGCCTACTTTCTAGACAAGAATTGATTGATGCCGTAGCAGTAGGTCAGATGACTCCTGGCCCCGTACTTTCTACCGCTACATTTATTGGTTACCAATTAGGTGGATTCCCTGGAGCTATTGCAGCCACAGTAGGTATCTTTTTGCCTTCATTTATATTCGTAACTATTCTGAATCCATTGGTGCATAAAATCAGAAAATTTCCTTTATTATCTGCTTTTCTAGATGCAGTGAATGCTGCAGCGGTAGGTGTTATACTTGCTGTTTGTTTTGAGATGGGAAAGGACACGTTAACGGATTGGAAGACTATACTTATAGCAGTAGCCAGTTTGATCATGGTATTTTATTTCAAAAAAGTCAATAGTGCGTTTATAGTAGTTGGGGGAGCGATCTTAGGATACCTACTTACCTTAGTTTAGAATTCTTTTTGTGATCTAAATCAGAGTTACATAAGAATCAGTTTCCGTATTCGTTTGGCTAAGTCCTAAATTGATGTGCTAGAATTAATGTTTTTGAGTCTAAAATAAAAATAGTCAAGATCTCTGATTCCGTATGATACACCAATTAGCCGCCTTTAGATTTCTGTTAACTGTCTCAGCGGGAGCATTAGTAAATCCTTCTATAAAGTAATTAATTATTTGACCAGAGTGCCTTTTGATTGAAGCTGCCAGAGCTGTCATGTGATCGTTTTTAAAAGCCTTGAGTTTCGTTACCCACGTATCAAGTTGAAGCTTTTTGATATGTAAGTCTTTACCAATTTGATCAGAAGCATACCATGTTCTAAACTCCAGTATCGCCATATACATTTTAAGGAATTTAGGATATAGATCAAATAGGATTTGAGCTCTTTGTTCTAGATAAGTATTCCACTGATCCTCGTATTATATAGTAAGTATCTAGATCTAGTCAGAAGCTTTTTATTTGTGTCCCCATTGGCATGAATTACAGTCTCAACCTTGTAGTCTTTTCGACTTATTTTAGTCTTATTTTAGTCTTATTTTTCTTAGGTGATTTACTGTCAATACTATATTGAATTTGAAGCTTTTCTCTCTCTCTTTGTTGTATAATGTGGTCCGTTTTTAATTGAATTCGCATATACTGCAAGGCATTAAATGCCCATTTTAGAATATGGAATTTATCTAATATTTGGGTTGCGTTAGGGAAGGATTGTCTCGCTACCCAATCATATACATCCGCTCCATCTTTTGTTACTACCCGTACATTCATTCTTTGTTCTAAAGGCATATGCTTACTTACTATGTTGCATAATTCTG
>JBLHWH010000019.1:0-47745 GCA_047628935.1 Halioglobus sp.
CTATCTTCCAATCATCTCCAAAATCGGATATAAGATTCAGGAAATCTTTTGTTATTCTCATGCTACTAATTTATCATTTCTTATCATCTTTTCATACCTTTTCCATTAGAAAGGGCGTAGAACCAGAATAATTAATATTTGCAAGCTTGATTTCATGCTTAATTATTTTAACAATTCAATGATTCCGTTTATCTAGACCCCACATTAATTTACCTCTGATTGTCTTCATAAATGTAATATCATTAGGATGTGCAAGTTTGATGTTAAAACTAGCCTTTTGGATACTTATATGATGATCCGCTGTTACTGTTTCATATCTAGAATCCAGTGTGCAGAGAAAATTTTCTGACCTACCTTCTATTTCAAATGAAATTTTTGAATCCTCTGAAAGCACAATCGGTCTCACATTCAAATTATGCGGTGCTACCGGTGTGATTACGATATTTCCACTACTAGGAAAGATAATAGGTCCACCACAACTCAATGAATACCCTGTACTTCCTGTTGCTGTAGATACTACTATACCATCTGCCCAATAACTATTAAGAAATTTACCATTAACATACGTATGAATGGTAATCATAGATGAAGTATCGCGCTTGTGTAATGTAAAATCATTTAATGCATAAGGCAATTTCTCGAATAGAGGCAAATTACATTCTAAATGAAGTAGTGTTCTTTCTTCTGTATAATAATCTCCATTAAGCATTCCTCTCAATGCTTCTTTGATCTTAGTTTTCTCTATACTAGACAAAAACCCTAAGCGCCCTAGGTTTATTCCTAAAACAGGAATTCCACTATCTCTTACAATATCTATGGCATTCAATATTGTTCCGTCTCCACCAAGCGTAACTACCATATCTGGTTTCTCCAGCAACAGTTCGTCATAGTTCGAAACTATAGAAAACTTAGGGGTTACTATATCCGCACTTTCCAACTGGTCAGCATATTCGCTAAAAATGGCCAACTCAATATTCAGCTCATCGATTACAGAAAATAAGTCCAACACATACTCTCTGTCCTTATCTTTAAATAGTTGACTATATATAAATAACTTCATAGGTTTGTCTAATTGATTGGTTAATGCAAAATACAATTATGATATAAGATTGAGAACTATGCTGAGTGCATTGCTATTTCTATGCCCATAATATTACGATACATCTCAATAGCGTAATCATCTGTCATACCCGATACATAGTCTATTACTCCCATAACTTTATCATACGCTGATGCAGATTCATCTACCTTGAATTGTTCTGGTAATAGCACCAAGCTCTTTTTTTCAATTCCGGATGGACTATCATTAATTATAGCCGGAACAAATATATCCAACAAACCAGACATTACTTTATAACCTGCCAATTCTACTTTAATCACAGAATGATGATCATATATCTTACTTATTGATAATTTTTGAATATCGTTTAAACTCGGACATTTCGCTTCGACATCATCCATCAGTGTCGATGAATAATTTCCATTTATGATAGCGGCAGTGTTAGCTTTGAATACATCAGCACTTTCATTAACCAAAGTATTGATTGCTTTTGCTCTCAAGTATGCCACTGATTCATTAGCATCTTTTAACTTTACTAATGTATCTTTTATCTTAGAAATGTTGTTATCAGATCTATCCGCTTCAGTTATTACATTAAGAAAGGATTCATAAATTTCTTCTTTTGAAATAATCTTCAGACGGTGCGCATCCTCCATATCGATAATCCTATAACAAATATCATCTGCCGCCTCTACAAGATACACATACGGGTGGCGAAAATAAGCCAAAGGGCTATCATCCTGTTGATACATATTGGTATCTGATACTATTTCATTAAGAATGAATTTCTCTGCCTGAAAAAAGCCATATTTCTTTCTGTGCTTTTCTTTAGATTTAGCTACAGACTCACAAGGATATTTTAATATTGATGCTAGTGTCGTGTATGTTAAACTAAGTCCACCCTCCATCTTTCCTTTGAAATGATGTGTCAGCACTCTGAGTGCATTTGCATTTCCTTCAAAATCAGTAAGATCACCCCATTCCTTATTGTTGAAATAAGATCTCATAGTATCACCACCAATAACTGTATTGGCGTTTTGTATAAAATAGTTGGATATAGCTTTTTCACCACTATGACCAAATGCAGGATTACCAACATCATGTGCTAAACAGCCCGCTCCTATTACCCCTTTCAGGTCATATTGATAAAAATGTTGAGCCTCTGCACTATCCGCTACTTTCTCTGCAATAAACTCACCTACTACTGAACCCAACGAACGTCCAACAGAAGCTACTTCAAGAGAATGTGTAAGTCTATTATGTACAAAAGTACTACTCCCCGGCAAAGGGAACACTTGCGTCTTATTTTGCAGCCTTCTGAAGGCGGAAGAAAAGATAAGCCTATCATAGTCTCTTTGGTAATCTGACCGTATATGAGGTGCAGCAGAATAAGAATATCCAGTTCGCTTAGCGGAAATACAATTAACCCAATTCATCATGACGTAAGATTACCAATCTTTTTCTTAAATATCAAGATAATAGATAAGCAAAACATAGACTACAACTTAGCATAAAGAATAAAACACCTTATTATCAGCTGTATTTCAGCTTGTCGTTTTCTAAATAACTTGTCAACATCAAGCCTATTGCCTGAAATCTAGCACCTTTTAGCACAATTCCATTTTTAATAAATAAAAAACTTCACCAGAATGACATCGTGAAATACACCTCTTACTAATGTAGTACAGATTAAATAAAATTTATCTACTTTTGCGCAGTATTCTATTATATGTAATAATATATTAATACGTTTTAATCATTTCATTTGAAATACAAAAAATTATGAGCTTACTTACAATCGGAACAGTAGCCTTTGATGATATAGAAACGCCATTTGGCAAAGCTGAAAAAGCAATAGGTGGAGCATGCACATATGCAAGTTATGCTGCATCATACTTTACAGACAACATTAGACTTTGTTCTATAGTTGGAGCTGATTTCCCAATGGATGAAATAAAAGCACTAGAAAATAGAGGCGTTGATATGGAAGGTCTTCAAATAAAACAAGATGGACTTACTTTTTTCTGGGCTGGAAAGTACCATGAAAACATGAACCAAAGAGACACAATTACTACAGATTTGAATGTCCTGGATGATTTCAACCCTGTCCTACCTGAGTCTTACAAGGATAGCAAATACGTAATGCTAGGAAACTTGACTCCAGAGATACAAATGCAAGTCATCAACCAGCTTGATGGTTCTCAAAAACTTGTAGTCCTCGATACTATGAATTTCTGGATGGACATAGCAATGGATAGCTTACTTGAAGTAATTGCGAAGGTAGATGTTATCACAATTAATGATGAAGAAGCAAGACAGTTATCTGGAGAATATTCCCTAGTTACGGCAGCTGCAAAAATCCATGAGATGGGTCCTAAGTATGTAATCATCAAAAAAGGAGAACATGGAGCATTATTATTTTCAGAAGGAGAGATCTTCTCAGCACCTGCAATGCCTTTAGCACAGGTATTCGATCCTACAGGCGCAGGAGATACTTTTGCTGGTGGCTTCATCGGTTATCTTGCTCACTCTGAAGATATATCATTCGAAAACATGAAAAGAGCAATCATGTTTGGCTCGTGTATGGCATCTTTCTGTGTTGAAGAATTCAGCATAGAAAAATTAAGAAATCTATCAAATGACGATATTGTAGAAAGAATGAGTCAGTTCAAAGCTATGACTCATTTTGAGCTTTAAGAATTATAGTTTGAGTTAAATTATATAATTTGACTTCATCAAACAGCCTCTTCAGAAATTCTGGAGAGGCTGTTTGATTTTTGGAGAGAGGAAGGATATATTTATGCCTCATCATATTGATCTGATCGCTCAAAGCGATATGATCAATTTATTCCTATGACTTTTGAAAATAGCCACTCTTTTGTATCAGCATTACGAGCATTTGCTATGCAAGCAACTCTTCTTATATGGGTATTATGAGCGTTTGCTATGCAAGCAACTCCCACACCATAATATTTAATGTCATTTTAAAACAGAAATGGTATTTCATCATAACCTGCATTCAACTAATAAAGGCAGCCCCCTCAAGGATTAAAAAATCAATATCATAATTTTGAACACTTATTTATAAGAAATAGTATATAATAAATTCACAAACTAATTACGCTACTACATAAATCAAAGTCTTCTTTATCATTTGATGCAATGATGATCGTTCGATTATTATTATTTTCAGAAAGCAGATCATAAAACCAAGCTTTATTCTCTGCATCAAGATAGGATGTAGGCTCATCTAATAATAGCAACTTGGAATCTGTAAGCAAAGCTAAGGCAAGCTGTAATCTCTGCTTCATCCCTGAAGAGTAAAATTGGATTTGCTTTCCCTTATTCCCTTTCAGCTTTACAATTTCAAGAAACTGTTTTGCATCTATCTCTTGTCTAAGTTTTTTAAATTTTGTATGAAAAGTAAACATCTCTTCTACATCATACTCATTGATAATGTCGGTATATGGAGCGGCGAGAGTCATGTATTGGTAGACATCTGACCTGTCAATTTTATCATCCTCGACCGTGTATAATATTTTGCCTTCACTTGGTGATAAAAAGCCACACAACATCTTAATAAGAGTAGACTTACCACTTCCATTTATACCATTTACTCCAGTAATAGATCCACTTTCGAATGCATGACTCATATCTCTTATGATCCAGTCATAGAGATAACGTTTTGATAGATTTTGGATAGTGACTTGCATATGATTTTGTGTCCGCGGATCTAGTTATATTACTTTTTGCAAGTACTAGCTACCTGTTTGCCTGAATCCTTTCATGATACCACGATCAGTCTGACTCATGAAGGCAAGTATAGTTTCGCGTTCGGCTGTAGCATTAATGGTTGTTTCTATTATTCGCATAGCCTGTCTTGTGTTATAGCCTTTTACGAATAATACCCTATAGATATCTTGGATGTGGTTGATCTGTTTATTTGAGAATCCTCTTCTTCTTAAACCAATAGAGTTGACACCCGCGTAGGATAGGGGTTCTCTCGCGGCTTTCACATATGGAGGAACATCTTTCCTTACCAATGATCCACCACCAATCATACAAAAGTCACCAATCTTTACAAATTGATGCACAGCTGACATGCCACCCATGATGACATATTTACCTATTTCAATATGGCCTGCAAGATTTACATTATTGACCAATACACTATGTTCTCCAATGATACAATCGTGAGCAACGTGTACATATGCCATAAGCATCGTGTTGTCTTTGATATGTGTTTTAAAGTTCGCTTTTGTGCCTCTATTGACAGTGCAATATTCTCTTATGACAACATTATTGCCGATCTCAAGAAGAGATTCTTCTCCATCAAATTTAAGATCTTGAGGAATGGACCCAAGTACCGTACCAGGGAATACTTTACAATTGTTCCCAATTTTAGTACCATTCATAATGGTTACGTGTGGACCGATCCAGCAGTTTTCACCGATTTCTACATCTCCATCAACCACACAAAATGCTTCAATGGTTACATTTTTACCTATATGTGCATTTGGATCTATCTGACTTAGCTTACTGATCGACATCTATGGTCTTTTGATTATTTGTGCGGTGAGTTCTCCTTCTGAAACGATAGTATTCCCAACATAGGCAGTACCTTGCATGTGAACGATTCCTCTTCGGATTGGAGAGAGTAGCGCCATTTTTAGCACAAGTGTGTCTCCCGGCTTTACCATTCGTTTAAACTTTACATTATCCATCTTAAGAAAATATGTATCCCATAGTGCAGGGTCCTCAACCGTATGCAGTGCTAGAATCCCTCCTGTCTGAGCCAACGCTTCCATCTGTAATACTCCAGGAAAAACTGGATTTCCAGGAAAGTGCCCAGGAAAGAAATTCTCATTTCCAGTAACATTCTTCACGCCTACTACCAGATCATCCTCTAGTTGAATAATTTTATCCAACATCAAGAAAGGGTATCTATGCGGCAAATAGGTCTTCACCTGTTCGATATCATAAACGGGTGGTGAATTTGGATCATATTTAGGTTTACCTTTCAGCTTCTTAGCCTGCATAACGTGCTTCTTAATAATCTTAGCAAATTCTATATTAGACTTATGTCCTGGCCGCGTTGCTACTATTTTCCCTTTTATGGGCTTTCCTACCAATGCTAAATCTCCTATAACATCCAATAATTTATGCCTTGCTGGTTCATTACTGAACTTAAGATCAGATTTGTTGACAATCCCTTCCATATTAAATTCTATCTCAGGGATCTCTACTTTCTTGGCTATAATATCAAGGCTATCTTGAGTTATTTTATCATTGGCGATAACGATTGCATTTTCTAATGCTCCACCCTTGATCAAGTCTTGATCAATAAGATTAACTAGCTCGTGTACGAATACGAATGTTTTGCATGGTGCAATCTCTTCTGTATATTTTGAAAGATCATCCAACTCAGCATATTGTTGACCCAATACAGGAGAATCGAAATCGATCATGGTTGTGATTTCATACTTATCAGAAGGCATAAGAACTAATTCTGCGCCACTCTCTTCGTCAGTATAAGTAATCGTCTCTTCTACAATAAAGTAGTCTCTATCTTCTTCTTGCGTTACAATCCCCGCCGTATTTATGGCTTCTACAAATGGCAATGCACTGCCATCCATAATTGGTACTTCCGCACCATCCATTTCTAATAATGCATTATCGACACCTAGGGCATACAGGGCAGACAAAATGTGCTCCACTGTGCCTACTTCCATCTTACTATTCGATAATTTCGTTCCTCTATTCGTTTCTGTAACAAGATTGACATCTGCATTTAAAACGGGTTGACCTTCAAGGTCCGTCCTTTTAAATTTGATCCCATGATTATCAGAAGCAGGGTGAATAGTAAGGGTAACAAATTCTCCTGTATGAAGACCTTTGCCCGATAAAGTTGTTGGTTTTGCTATGGTTTGTTTTTTCATTCCCTAACTATTTTCCGGGGTTTATTTTTAGGATTTCTGATCCTTTAATTTTTCAATTTCTTTTTGCAATGCTCTTACTTGACTTGCTAATTCAGGCAAGTTCTTAAAATGAGAATAAGATCTCAAATAATTTTGATAAGATATTGCTGGTGTTCCATAAAGCTTAGAATTTTCTTCTTTTACACTTCTAGTCACTCCACTTTGACCTTGGATCATAGTACCATCTGCGATTTTCAGGTGCCCAATGATACCAACTTGCCCCCCGATCACACAGTTCTTCCCTACTTTGGAACTACCCGCTACCCCTGACTGGGCAGCCATTACTGTATTTTCTCCTACCTCAGCATTGTGAGCTATCTGCACTAGATTATCCAATTTCACACCTTTCCTGATGATTGTATCTCCGATAGTTCCTCTGTCCACTGTACTATTGCTACCAATTTCTACATCGGATTCAATAATTACATTCCCAAGATGAGGAATCTTTTCATATTGACCATCTGCATTCTTAGTGAAGCCAAACCCATCAGATCCTACTACAACATTACTATGAAGTATACAGTTATCTCCGATCACGCAATCCCGATATATTTTCACACCAGAATGTAGTGTTACATTCTTTCCTAGCACTACATTCTTTCCTACAAAAACTTGTGTGTGAATGACTGTTCCAGCTCCAACTTTAACACCTTCTGAGACAACACTATACATCCCAACACTAATGTTAGGTGATGTCAATGCAGCTTCATGGATAAAAGAGTTCTCCGAAATATGATGTGGAGTCTCGTGTCGAGTACTGAAATGTTCAAACAATTTTGCGATTGAAACGCCTACATCCTTTACTCGAATAAGGCTCGAATTAATTTTCATTGTAGGAGAAAAATCTTCGTGAACTAATACTGCAGAAGCATTAGTACTATATAAAAATTGTTCGTATTTAGGGTTAGATAAGAAACTTACAGTTCCTGGTCTACCCTCTTCTATTGGACTAGGTCCGTGTATGACTACGTCAGGATCACCGTCAACGATACCTTCCACTATAGTCGCTATTTGGCCAGTTGTTATTTTCATGCTAGATTACTAACGAATAAATACCCCATAAAACTTATACCAAAAGGCAATAATTTTGTAACTATTTTTCAAGTTTCTGATCTTCAATAAATTGCAGGTCAAAAAAAAATGATAGCGAGGGATGCAAAAATAGTCTAATTTGGCAAATACTAGTTAATAAGATACTTTAGTTTATCCATTTTGGAACTTCTTAATATGAAACAAGATTGATTTTCAACATCTTATTAATCTATATATTCCGAGAGTTTCAAAATATTGATCTATGAAAAAGGCCTCCTACCTACCTGTAGACTCTTCTTCAAATAAAAATTTATGTTTTCTTTTACCATTTGACAATTCAAATTTAGGTCGTTTGCTCAAGCTTACACTTTTAGATATACTCAGCTTCACACCCGGAAAAGTCGTACTGGCTTTGGGCATTCTGTTTTTGGCGTATAGACTTTTGACCCTCAACCCATACAATTGGGCTATAGACTGCATCGTCTCACCTTCTCGTACTACATGAAACCCATGGTCACCTCTAAAACTTCGTTTCTTCTTTTCCAGATATACAAACACTCCAGGAGCCAAAATTTCATCCTGTGTTTCATAGACCTCATTTAGGGTGATCAATTCATCTACAGGTAAACCAATTGCTCTTGATAACTCTCCTAACGATTCGCCACCCTTAGCAGTAACTTTTCTACATTTATTGATCGCATCAATACTATACTTCAGTCTTGACACATATTTTGCGGGAATTCTTTTGATGGTTTCGTCTGATGCTTTCGTACTATCAAAACCCGGTTTATTATAGATCTTACTCTCAGATATTGCTACTCTTTCAGGAATATGTTCATTTGTATGAGGCACCATAACGAACTCCAATTCTTTATTTTTTATTGATTGATCAAACTTATATAACTTATAATTTTCTATAATTTGAATCAGCTTTTTAGGGTATTTAGAATCCGTTGCATAACCAGATTTCTTAAGACCTTTAGCCCATGACTTGTAATCAGTAGATTCGTAATTAAAAAGAAATCCATATCGATAATCTTTCTTTGGATCCGTAAGGAAGTCAGAATGCGCCATATATGATTCCGTTGGACTAGAGAAAGACCTAAAACAACTTTCGATTAATCTTCCTCTTGCATCCTTGTCATCGTCTTCTTTATAAAATGTACCACCCGCCCATTTGCCGCCACATTTGATTCCGAAGTGATTATTGGCGGTTTTAGCAAGATCACTTCTTCCCCAATCCGACTCTAACAATCCTTGCGCTAATTTGATACTGGCAGGTATACCTGTTCTGTGCATTTCTTGAACAGCTACGTCTTTATAGCTATTGATATACGTCTCCGCTAATTTTCTATTATCCACAGATGTAGAGACAGAAATAACACTTGTAAAAATAAAGGCGAGCAACAATTTCATAAGGTCAATTTTTATATTCTCATAATACGATTCACTAATAAATCTTAAATTTATAAATGAATTACACATTACATAATTATATAATATCAAATACTATACCGATAGTTGAATCTTTGTTATATATTTTAAAAACAGGAATATAAAGACGCAATAAATTGAGAAATATTTCTCCAAAATATAGTTTTAGGAGAAGTTTAAGATGGAAGTGATTTAAAAGCTAAGGTTAGAATGATTTATAAGAGCCCCTTCGATAAATGAGGTGAATTTCAACTTGGTTTATTTCCTATAATTATCAGAAGAAGCTCTTTTGGAGAAACTTGGCTATCCGCACGTTGCTACCGCTTTAGCGGAGGCAAAAGCTAAGGGTCAAAAAAAAAATTAATTACTTGAAGTTGGACCGTAAGGAGAATTACAAAGAAAAAGCTGATCCATATTCTTTCAGGGAGTGAATTAATGGCTTGCAAAGGAATCAACATTATATTGTTAAATCACTTAAAAGTTCATCCAGGAAAGATTAGTCTATAAATGTTGTTGCTTCAAGACTGCGCGCTTCCAATCGGTAACCCACTCCATGAATATTTTTGATAGCAAGGGAAGTATCGTCTTTGATGATTTTTCTCAATCTTGAAATAAATACGTCTAAGCTTCGGCCTACGATCACACCCTCATCTTGCCAAACATGATTTTGGATATCTTCTCGTTTGAGTACTTCATTTTTGTGATTGATAAAATACTCGAATAGTTTCCCTTCTCTGAATGTCAGTGGTTTTGATTCATCCTTATAAGAAAACACAAGTCCACTTGGATCAAAAGTAGAACCGCCGACAGTCAAATAATTATTTTTCAATTTTTCAAACAATGGAGCAGATTCAGGCGCTTCAATTTTTCTGCGATTAATATAAAAGACAAGTAATGGAATCACTCCAAACAAGAATAACCAAAACATAGAGTAATCCACTTTACTTTCTACTGGCTCTTGCTTTTGTATGTTTAGCATTATAATTTTACAAAGTTCATCTTGTTCTCTGCTTCTGCATGCCACCACTTGATTTTGAATAGATAGATTATTATATCCCAAAACGATAGATTCACTTTCACAAGTTAATATCGATACTATATACGAATTAGTCACACCAAAACTCTTCAATGAACTTTCCAGAATCTCAGGTAACTTATCATAATCAAACCCATTTTCTAGTTTTAGCTTAAACTCGGAGCCGCTAGTTTGTTCTACGGGAGGGATTTGTGAGAAAGTATCTCCACAAAATTCATAAAGTAAGTGCCCCGTTTGGCGTAAGGCAAGATTAATTTCATCACTCTGGTCTACCTGTTCATAATCTTGGCAGAACGCTACTGATTGTCCAATAATGTAAATAAAAACACAACAAACTAAAAGTCGATAAAATTCTGGCTTAATCTTCATGTTGTAAAAGTAACACCATTAACCATTATGTTCCAGTCATTTACAATCGATTTACATTCTTTTACATTATATTATATCTCTAAAACGTCCATTATCGTATTACAGTTATTTATCAAGCACCTGAAACACCCGATGTAGCTTAAAATTTGAGATAAATCGATGCCATACCAACCTTTAAAATAAATGGATAGTACTATCCATAAATCAAACCACTAAATCATGAAAAAATTACAACTATCTCTACTACTTAGTTTCATTAGCCTTTCTATATTCTCTCAAATGAGAATTATAGATCCCCAAAATCAATGGTGGGGTTCGGATGCATCTATTGAAAATGTACATATCGAAGTAAAACCCGCTGGCATATTCTGTGAGACATCCATTACATTTGATGTAAAATCAACTAACAGTAGTTTTTCTGATGATATCCAGTTGGAATTCATCTATGATTTCTCAATGCCGGGTAATGTTGTATTCAATGACTCATGGTTATGGATAGAAGATTACATCTCAAAAGGAGAGATCTATGAACAAAGTGAAGGAACCGCTATTTATGAGGCGATTGTGGATCGACAACAAGATCCATCGATCTTGACAAAATACAATGAGGGGTCCTATAATTTTAGAATATATCCCTTGTTCGATGATAGTACACGAAGGGTAAAACTTTCGTATTTGGCACCATTTAAAGATGAAAACACTACACTTGAGAGTTCCCTTCCACTTTCGTTTTTGAGAGATTCCTATGATAAACCTCAGAATGTAACACTAGATA
Organism: Halioglobus sp.; assembly: GCA_047628935.1. Lineage (GTDB taxonomy): Bacteria > Bacteroidota > Bacteroidia > Chitinophagales > Saprospiraceae > CAJXUU01. Next base: position 11,685 of record JBLHWH010000019.1, read on the forward strand.
TTACGGATGATGCTAATTGGTTTCATATACCAATCAACACATCAGAATGGTCCCAGACAAGCGTAGTGAATAATGTGACTACCTATACCATGTCCGCCGAATCCATATTGGCAAATCAAAAAATCACATTCTCTTCAGATACTCAGAATGATTATACATTAGGAGTTTATGAAGAAGACGAGACAAAATATTTCCAACTTATATATGATCCAGAAATTGAGTATGTAACTACTCCTACTTATAATCTAATCGTATTAGATCATGAAACTGACAACACTAACGTTGAGCTAAACACTATAATCTCATTATTATCACATGAATTAAATGATCTAAATGACGCAGATAAATTCAACATACTTTACTATGATTTTACGCCACAGTTCACCAGCGACACTTGGGAGCAAACAAATCCAGAAAACATCACGGATGCACTAAATAAAGTGTCCAACGCAAACACATCTACATTCAGTTGGTTGGCTACATTACTTCCAGAAGCACTAGCATATGCAGAAGCAAAAGGCCAAAAAACAAAAATCATACTTCTCAGTGCAGACAATAATTTTGCTCAAGAGGAATCAAGTAATGACTTCCTAGAAACTATAAACAATTTCATTGGCCAGATGACTACTGATGTATCTATATCTATTGCAGATTATAGTAAAAATAGACCTGGGGACTGGATCGAAAATCAATACTACAGGGGCAATGAATACCTATACAATAGATTAGCCCAACAGCATAATGGAACATATAATATTTCCTTAACGCAAGATGACATGGAACTTGTTTTGTACGAAACATTTATCAGAGATATCGATTACATTGATGAGTATGATTTAGATATTAAAAGTGAGTTGGGTTTTTCATATTCTAAGTACGTTATAGGCTCATCAGAGAAAATCAGACTAGATAAGCCGATAATGCTTACTGGTAAATATGTCGGAGAAACTCCATTTAACTTGGAGTTCAGTGCATTATACAATGGAGAAATTATCCAAAAGGATATAATGCTTACCCCTAATTTAGAACTAGATGGTACTGCCACAGAAGCTTGGGCCGCACAATATATATTGGCCAATGAAAACAATTCAGATCAAGATATAATAAATGATGTCATAGATGTCTCAATGGAAATGAGAATATTAAGCAAACAGACCGTTTTCCTATGTCTAGAGCGAGATACTTCGGCTATCAGCTCAAATAATGGTGATAATGGTGATGATGGAGGATGGACAGTAGCGACCGAGGATACTAAAATAGATGCTAGTAAAATACTTGCTTTTCCAAATCCATTTACAGAGTATATCAATATAGAAATACCAAGCAATATAGCCCCTAACAATGAAGGCATTAGTGTACAAATTCTTTCTATTGACGGAAGATTAATTCATACAATTGATCAAAAAAATGTGATTAGAGATGGGAAAATATTTTTTAAATGGACGCCTAGCAGCAGATTAGATGGTGGTATATATATGATTAAGATAATCACTGAATCTGAGGTACATACTATCAAGGTAATGCTGGTTAGATAAAGTATTAGTGACTTCACATTGGTAGCGTTGCGCCTCTCATGCTGGGTGTAGATTAGTTAGTCACACCTAAATTTAGAAAATGAAAAAGCTTAAACTCGGAATAATATTAATGTTGAGGATAAACTTAGCATCTTGGCAAGATTATGAAAGCATATTTGCCCCAGAATCAACTCAGTAGAATATAACAATTGGAACCCTTTGGGGAACAAGTTCAACAAAGCATCATGTAGTAGGAGATACAATAATTGAAGATCAGACCTACAATATAATAAATGACTATGCTGATTTAGATAAAATCATAGGGTTTCTGAGACAAGATTCATTACATGAAAAAACATGGTGGCGAAATAATCAAATGGACGACAAACAACTAGTTATGTACTTGGCCTTGGCCGTTGGAGATTCTTTATATATTCAAGGAGTGTAGAATGGTAACCCTGGATATTATATAGTTGATTCTGTGTATATAAAGAGTAATAGAATACACATTCAATTTGATTTCCCGTTGTATTCATTTGACAACAATAAAATTACACAAATTGAAGGTGTGGTAAGTAATATAGGATTCAGGTATCAAGATAATGAATGCATAAATGAATTTCCCACAATACTGTTATGTGCTTTCAAAAATGAAGAGAAAATTTATGGAGCGAAAGAATGTACATACACATCAACAAAAGAGGATACTCTCATATCTCTAATTCGTCGAGAGCCGCTAAATAATCATATTACGATGGATTCCATGCAGTATGGGGCCACGAATCTGAAGCATCGAATACATAGATACAGACCAATTTAAAGAATGGCTGCTGTTTTAGCTGCCATTCTTTTTTTTGCAAACATTCCAGTTTAAATTAACCTACATCACTATTACACTTTTCCCTTTGACCTTTCGATCCATCATTTCTTGGAGTGCGGTAGGTGTATCTTTCAATGCATAGGTAGCGTGAATCCTAGGTTTCAGTTTTCCTTCTACAAAATACTGCATCAATTCCATACTGTTCGTCATATTCGCCATTGGATCTTTTGTGGCGAATGCTCCCCAGAACACACCCACTATTTGGCATCCTTTGAGTAACGCTAAATTAAGAGGTATTCTAGGTATTTCTCCAGCAGCAAATCCAACTACAAGATATCTACCTTTCCAAGCGATGGCTCTCAACGCTGGTTCAGCATAATCTCCTCCAACAGGATCATAGATTACATCCGCTCCTTTTCCATCTGTTAATTCTTTGATTCTCGATTTAAGATCTTCAGTATTATAATTGATTACTTCATCAGCTCCGTGATCTTTACATACTGCAAGTTTATCAGAAGTAGAAGCCGCAGCGATGACTCTAGCTCCCATTATCTTCCCTATTTCTATAGCTGCTATACCTACCCCACCTGAAGCGCCTAGTACAACAAGTGTCTCTCCTTTTTGCAATTTCGCTCTATCTTTTAGTGCATGATAAGAAGTGCCATATGCCAACAAAAACGAAGCTGCAGTTGGAAATTCCATATTGGGAGGTTTAGGAAAAACAGTTTTGGCAGGAACAATTACTTCTTCCGCAAAACCACCCGTCATCGTAAATCCAAATACTTCATCGCCGACTTTTAGATGTTTGACTTTTTGACCTACCGCTTTTACGATTCCAGCTATATCACTACCTGGAGTAAATGGAAGATCTGGTTTAAATTGATATTTTCCTTGTATGATTAATGTATCTGGAAAATTAAGACTGCACGCTTTTACTGATATCAGCACTTCTTTTTCTGATGGTTCATTGAGAATTACATCCGTATAGACTAAATCTGAAGGAGGACCATGTTTTTGGCACTGAATTGCTTTCATTATAAATTATTGAGTTGTTGAGTTGTTGAATATTTGTATTACGCAACAAAAGATCTTTTGACTCTATGCCGCTTTGTATCGGTAAAATATATCACAAGATATTAAAATAGACAAGACCTTGAAGTGACGGGGATACGGTATTATGATAATTCGAGAATCTTGTGTATGAAAAGACACAGAAACATTAGACAAAAATGAACCACAAACAACTGTCTTCTAACACATTAAGAGCAAAAAAGAATAATGACATGAGTGATATTCTAGTAAATAATCACCTTTTTCGTCGTTTGTGCACCTTTATCAGTTCTAGCAACGACGATAACTAAACCTTTGACTTCCGTACTAATTTGGCAATTATACCCGGTATTAAACTCAATAGTTGCATCCAATTTATTGCCTTCGACAGAATATAGTTTGACCGATGATAGTTTCTCATGGCTTATCAGAGAAAAAGAACCAGAATTAGGATTAGAACCAATTTTCATCATTAAATCATCTCTGGCTATATCTTCCGTAGATACTGTGCATGGAGATGAAAAGTCCAATTCCATATCAGAATTTAGTTTTATAAGGCGGATATAACTCTGCCAGACGTTATCAATATACATCCAATAATCATCCACAATTAATAATCCATTATCCATTGTTCTTATGACTCCTGTCGTATTCTGTGGCTCAGAACTTTCTATCAATATTGAAGTTTCACTAACGAGATTTGCTGTTTCGAAATCGTAGATTCTGTATGACTTATCTGAGTATAATACATTCAATTTTCCATCCATAGCTTCATACCAGATCCCTTGTCCGATTCTTGATTCAGGCTCGATTGCTATTTCAAACACCATGGAGTCCAATTCATATTTTCTATAATATAAGCCTTCGTCTAGTTCGTATACAGCCGTAGTATAAAAAGTAGAATCATTGGCAAAGATCAACTCCCCAAACCTAATAGAACCATGGATAGAAGCACCTTTTATAGTCGCTATTTCAGTAAGATCATAATCCGCTATTCCAATCTCATGATAATGATAATCATCAAATGTTTTTTTGTAAAATATATGATTTTCAGTCGCATGAGAAAATGAAATCCAGCTAAGATCATCGTCAGTTAATGTAACTTCCTTTTGGATTACACGGCCTAGTTCTTCATCGAATCTCGCATAGTTTATAAAATCGCTCCAAACACCAATATACCCAAAACCGCTATCATCTTGATTTACAATCTGATCTTTCAAAATATAACCAAGAATTTTCTTCTCTAATATGACTGACATATCATCGGGGTCAAGCATCATAAAATACTCAGTCCCAGAAGTCCATCCAGATACAAGTATATTCCCTTGAAATACTGTCACATTATTGAAGTCTACATAATCATCCGTATTCAAGAATTGAATCCGCTCAATAAATTTACCACATGCATCAAAGAGGTAGACACCCTGTATCCTACTGCTGGCTAGTGACATATCATCTTCTCTAACAATCGTACAAAAATTACCATTTGGTAATTCGACCACACTTTCGACTTCACGGAGTTCGTACTGCATCGAAAAATCTTCTATGAATGACGTTTGACTATGGCTAGTAGACACCACAAAGAGACAATTAAGTATGAATAGGGATCTTAGTATCTTATTATTTATATTTTCCATTGGTAATAGTTCATCTAATATTCTGATTACATGCCAGTTGGCAAATACAACATATAATTAAATACCATTTCTTTTAAGAAAAAAGTCTTATAATTGATAATACGTTAGATATGGTTATTTGGTTTGTATCAAAAAAAAATGGCTAATTCAAAATTTCCCCTGCGTTGTCTTTTAATTCAGCATTCTTAATTCAACATACTTAAGAGTCATCCGAATATAAGTACAAACCTAGGTATATATTGATTCATTGGGTAAATATTTTATTGTTCGTGCTACATATTGACTATAGATGAGCCGCTAAACCTAATATATACTAAAAATGCTCTAATAATTGAATGGCAATCATTAGTTATACGTTCAATACGAATATTTGGTTTGTGACAATCTTAATTTACTCTAATATTACCGTATTAAAATTGGTTAATCCAGAAATTCAACAATTCGATAATTCAATTCTATCTTTGCAACTTATGGAGCCTAAATTTACAATCATACTTCCCACTTATAATAGAGCACATCTAATATCTACCGCAATAGAAAGTGTTATTGCTCAATCCGTAACTGATTGGGAATTGATTGTAATAGACGATGGATCTACGGACAATACCAAAGATGTCGTTTTTTCTTTTCATGACTCAAGAATCATGTATGGTCACCAAGAAAACAAAGGTAGAAGTATCGCAAGGAATGCAGGACTTCATAATGCGCGTGGAACCTGGATTTGTTTTCTCGACAGTGATGATTGGTACTTAGAAGATCATTTGGAGTCGTTTGCAAAAGCCATGAAAGAGCATCCTCAAGCTGAAATGTTCAAAACTGGTGTTACTTTCCAGAAAGAAGATGGGTCTATACTATCTGAATCAAATTTCTATAGTTCTAATGAAGGTCAGATACCTTTCATTTTGAGTAATTATGCTTGTGTATTGGATTTATGTATTCATCATCCATTGGCCAAGTCTAGCGGATTTCCGGATGTAAATTCATGGGAGGATAAAGCTTATATGATATCTATTTTGTATCGGGCTCCTTGGATACAGATTGAACTGAGGACCGTGGTGGCGCTGGAGCATGGAGGGAGAAGTATACTACATAATTATAAAGATGTAGCAAGCATTAATAAAACATTAGATATTATGGAAAAATATCTAGCAAATGCTACATATCGAGACCTCTTTCTTGGGCCTGTACAACAAGGATATCTCCTCTCTATAATGGTAAATGCAAATGAAGTGGGTGTGGGATACCAAGATTTGAAAAAGGTATTAAAAGATATAAAAAAGAATGTACTTCCGATGACTTGGATAAGGTATTGGAAGTTTGTGCTGTTAGGGTAATTAACCGTCTTACTCTGAATTTCTAACACTTGACCATACCCCAAGATGGTATTTAATATTCCCAATGTAGTCAATTATAAAATTCTGCCGATAGTACTTTGACTGTACTAGTAGCTTTATTAATGGTTTCATCCACCCAAACAGCATAACTTTTATTAACAATATTAACACCGATAATAAATTCTCTTTCTCATGAATAACTTGATTGTCTCGGCCTTTTGCATATGCAGCTTCGAGATGCCATGATAGTTTATATTTATGCTCTCCAACTAAATGATCAATCACAATATTAGGATTAATCCCCACTTCCCACCCTCGCTTCTTAAATTCTTCTTCAACATAAGTTTCTTCACCATATGCAACTATATCTCCCGTCATTCCAAGATTTGTCGGAAAGCCACCTATTTCTTGGAGTTTTTGTTTATTGATTAGCATTACACCCCCACTCACATAATCATCCCCGATGTCTCTTATCTGATTTTCCCCTCTTAGAATATAGTTACCTGTAGAATAAGGCAACCAATTAGGTGCAGGGGACTTGTACCATGCTTTCCAGATGCCTGTACATAAATCGAATTCATTTGTCATCTCAAAAATATGGTCAACACTTTCAGCTAGTAAAATAGCATCATCATCTAGGAAAAAGAGCCAATCATTCTTGGACTCTTGAACTCCTCTGTTTCTTGCATGAGAAAGGCCTAATAGAGGTTCAGCTACAAACTTTACATTTGGAAAACTTAATTTAACATGCTCGATATTGTCATCCTTATTATTGTTGACAACAATGATTTCTAGGCTTTCATCTATACTTTTAATTGCATTCAAACATTCAAACAATATTTCACCCCTATTAAAAGTACATATTATGATTGAAAGATGTTTTATCATATCACCTTTTTTAGGTAGAATTGCATCTTGCATTGGTTACAAAACTGGTCAGATTGAAAATAATTAAAAATACGCGTTCATTTTATTCTAGGTTTAAAACCTTATCAAAGATATTAATGTTACCTGACGTAATAAAAATATTATTTCATTCATACTTTTCATCACAAAATAAACTAATAAAAGTTAAACCGAAGTCTTTATCAAAGCATATATCAATAAGAAACAATAGAATAGATGTTAGGACCCTCATAGACTCCTTCTTATTCACTTATCACCTTCCGCCTCAAGCGTCATCATTCAAACAAAACATGGTTATTGTAGACATAGGAGCTAACATCGGACTCACCTGTTGTCACTTCAGTGAACTGTACCCAAATTCTCAAATTCTAGGTTTTGAATTAGATAAGGAAAATTCAGAAGTGGCTATCAAAAACTCAAACCAATACTCTAACATTCGGGTAAAAAACCAAGGGGTATGGGATAAAGAAATTACCTTGTGTTATTCGTTAGACGATGAAAATGATGCTTATCGTATTATACCTTTGGATACTAAAAATAGTGACTTAAAAGCGGTTAAACTATTATCTATGAATAAAGCCCTGTTAGAATTTGATACGATTGATTTTTTAAAAATGGATATTGAAGGAGCTGAGGTAGTAATATTCGAAAGTAAGGATATCGAATGGTTAGATAAAGTAAATTCCATTAACATTGAATTTCATTTAGAACACCCTCAAGAACTAGATAGGTTCGAGCTTCTATTTAAGAACAAGGGCTATACCATCCAAGAAAAAAATCCTCATTGGTGCTCAATTATTGGACATCGAAATTGATTTCAAATTCTGGAATAATATATCCCAAATGAGTATCTTTTTTACCAATAGTTGTCACATCAAAAGATACACAATCTCTAGCAATAAAAACATCTTTACCTCCGTCCGCTAACCAAAGTGAGACATAATATTTACCGTGTCTTAATTTAGGCGATTTAATATCAATACTACAACTTCTTGATCTTGCTTTTGATGGAATTTCTATTTTATCATATTTAGGATTATTTGCAAATATAACTTGACCATTAACATCCGTAAGCAAAAAACATATATGCGGCATCACTATATTACAATCTATTTGAAATGTGAAATTCAAGGTCAGCATACCATTATAAATCGCCTCAATACTATTTATTGGTGCATTATCAAATATTGCAGAACTCCCTATGTCATAGTCCGAATAAAAAGAATCAAAAATTTCATTTGATGGAGCTATCAACTTCACAATTCCACTTTCAAGTAAAATAGACCTTTCTGTAAGCGACTTTATAAGGCTACTGTCATGAGAAACTAATAGTATGGTCTTACCTTCACCAACGACATCATTCATTTTGCTAACGCACTTTTTCTGAAAGATGGCATCCCCAACCGCTAATACTTCATCAATAATCAAAACCTCAGTTTTCAAATTAGCAGCAATAGAAAAAGCTAACCTCACATACATCCCGGAACTATAATGTTTAACTGGTGTATCAATAAACTTCTCAACTCCAGAAAAATCGATTATTTCATCAAACTTACTTTTGATTTCTGAATTAGACATCCCTAAAAGGGAACCATTCAAGTAGATATTTTCCCTTCCTGTAAGTTCTGGATGGAATCCAGTTCCTACTTCTAAAAGTGCAGATAATCTACCATTTATCTCTATTCTACCCGTGGTGGGTCGCGTAATTTTTGACAGAATTTTTAAAAGTGTACTCTTACCCGCGCCATTCCTACCTATGATTCCTATAGCTTCGCCTTTCTTTATCTCAAAGTTTATATCTCTAAGTGCCCAGAATTCTTCTGACTTCTTCTTAGATATGAGATTAGATAGTGTATCACGCAAAGTGCTGTGTGCATTGGTACCAATACGATACTGCTTAGATAAATTTTCCACCTTGATGGCTACATCACTCATATTGGTAAAAGTAATTAATTTGTTCTTTTAATCTCTTATTAAAGAATATCAGCCATTACACCTTCTACTTTGTGAAAGTATATAATAGCTATAATGAATATTATAAAAATAATTCCAATAGAATAAAACATCAGTGGATCAGGAGCGGATGTACCAAAAAGTGCCCACCTGAATCCTTCTACGACTCCTACCATAGGATTAAGATAAAATATAGTCTTATATGACTCTGGCACAGCCGAAGCTTGATAAGCGACAGGTGTAGCATACAAGCCTAGTCTTACGATCATAGGTATCACAAATGAAAAGTCCCTATATCTTACTGACAATGCACTAGCTAGTATGCCTCCCGCCAAACCACTGAATAATGCCAACAATAGAAACAATGGAAGCCATAAAATGTAAGGGCCTGGAGTGTATCCATAATAAAACATAAGAGCTACAAGGCATATCAGTGTGACCCCAAAATCTACTAATCCCGATATTGCTTTTGAAAGAGGTATCACAATCCGAGGAAAATAAATCTTCTTGATCATACTCTGTGCACCTACGATAGATGATCCTGCTTCACTTAACAAGGTAGAAAAATATGTCCAAGCTGATAATCCTGCAATAGTAAATAGTAAATGTGGCACCTCTCCCGTATCTACTTTTGCTACTGTTCCAAAAACAAAACTTAGAACAGCAAGATTAAAAATGGGATTTATAAATGCCCAAATCAGACCGATATAAGTCTGTGCATATTTGACGCGTATATCTCTCCATGCTAAACTAAATAGGAGTTGCCGATACCTAAATATCTCTCCAAAATCTGGCAGTATTGACTTTGATCTAGCATCAATGATCGTCTTTTCCATAAATCACAACCTAATAAAAATGTGCTGATTATCATCATGACATCCAGCATATTTTTCATTTATCACTTTGAATACTTTATCTCAATATTACTAATTTTCCAAATCCCTTTGTAAATAGATGGTCAGTATTGTTCTGGGTAGGATCACTAAAATGATCATAGTCATTACCATCCATCTTTTTTGTAATCACTTGATATAAGTATGTACCATTTCCCAATTTCTCGCCATATTCATCAGTGCCATCCCACTTGTACTCTGTTCTATTTATACCTATTCTAAGATTACCCAACTCCGCAGCTGTAATCTCTCTTACAACTTTCCCAGTTAAGGTCATAATACGAATCAATATATTACCAGGCTCTTCATTACCTGTGAGGGTAAATATAAATTGCGTGCTAGTGCTAAATGGGTTTGGGTAATTAAATACATTGGAGACCATCTCCTTATTGTAGACTCTAAAATCCACTTCATAATTCATGCTTGAAGATGCATTTCCTGTAGCATCTCTTGACTGCACAGATAATGTATATCTGCCATCTTCAAGTAGCTCAGGATTATACTCCAAGACAGCCTCATTTTCATCACCAGATTCTGCTGCCATAAAATTTATCGCTGGATCATCTACCAATATTTGTGTAATCTCTTGATTAGGTGCAGTAAGCGACACAACAAACTTGGATGGATCATCTAATAATAAATAAGGGTTACTATCATCTGACACTATTCTGATTAGTGGGTTGGACGAAACAATATCATCATTCATGATTTGAATCCCATCAAATGTTACATCTAATAAAGGGTTTATTGAATCCTTTTTAACATCAAATTCGATAAGTGAAAAGTTATTAAAATAGTATTTTTCGTGTGGTGATTTTGTTTTATTTAGTTGAGTTTGTAACACATGTTTTCCACTCATTCCTCTAGTCTCCAATTCAAAAGTTTGAACAGCAGATCCATTTGCTCCCAGTCCAGGTACATTCATGTTGTATGTTGTTACAGCATTTTCACTATCAATAATTGCAAATTCCAAATCAGTTTCGGGCAACGGAATATTTGAAATATTATCAACTCTAAATTGCATAACCAGTTTTTGACCTTCATCCAACTTTTCAGATTCAAATTTATAATCACGCTCAGTATTAAGTGCCAAATCTCCAATTCCAGTATAATACACTCTAAATTTATCCAATTGAACTGTAGTCTGATTTGCTGCATCTTTAGAGGAAAAATCAAGTCTCAAATATGGAAAATCCGTTGGACTAATATTACTCAAATCAAAATTTGCTAGAGGAAGATCACCATAAATTAGAGACTCAGTACCCTCATAATTAATTCCAAAAATATCTATGCTGATTGAATCATTCTCTGGTATTGAAGAATAGTTTACATCCCATTCTAGTTCATCCCATTTCGATGAGGGTCCTATCATAGTAGATGATATACTTCCCATATCCCAAAGTGATTTTATCTGATAAAGTACTTCCTGTTCCACTGAAGGGTCTGTATGATAATCCTCTGTTACAACTTTTCCATTATCTTTTTGGTAAACGAAGGTATAAGGTAAAGGTCCAAGCTCTTGTAATTCTACTAATTTAGTCGCTCCTTGATTTTCTAATGTTTCGAATATATTTGTTCCTAGTATATCCTTATCAGCCGCCCAATCCTCTATGTTATAAACTTGGTTTGATTTAGCAACAAAATTTAATGCGACCACAGTCCCATCTGGAATGGAATCGTTGAGTACATTTATTAGTTTCGTTCTCTCTTCAATTGTATTGGTAGGATATTCCAAATAGAAAGTTATACCACTACTTACATTTGTACTTGTAGCACCATACAAAGGGGCATTTGCACTACTTCTAAATGTACTTTTTCCAGTATTGGGATCAAATAAAACAAGTGTAACTCCATGATCAATATTTCTTCTCCACTTATCCCATTGACTAGCATTCTTATAAAATTCTACCCGTGAGGCTGCGCCAGTTTTATTCCCATTTAACATTCTTATTTCTAGAACATTATCTACGAACTTAATCTGCCTGCTACTATCCACATACTCAAGGTTCTCAAAATCATTTCTCAAAAATTGAAAATAATGCTCTTGACTCCATCCAGCACGCTGTCCTGGCTCATAAACAAAAGAGCTTTCTCTCCATACGATTTCACCAGTCGAGGCATTGTCACTTCCAACTCTCCAGTAATATACGGTCTCATCCATGAGGTCGTAATCAATTTCCCATTTGATAATTGATCTGATGTCACTAAATTCTTTTTTCTTCAATGATGGACTATCAAATAACATTGTAGTATCCAACTCAACGAAGAAAGTCTGAGGATCTCCAAAAGCATTAAATGTATTTGCTATTAAACTTACATTTTCTGAATTTACGATACCGAATTCTTCTGGAAATGTAGGGACTGCACTGTTATTTAATATAAAAAACTCATGCCCTTCTGTGCCATTTTGATTCCTGAGTGTATTGTTAGCTTCCGCTTCTGGGCTAGGTTGCTCATCTACCTCTTCTCCGTTGTCAACTTTTACTAAGATCCTATTCTTTCCAACCAATTCTGTTGAGCTCATCGGAATTGTAAAACACAGATTAATATTATTCCCAGGTGCAAATATTCTCTGAATAGCTTCATACTCAATCTCACCTTTAGGATTTTCATGCTTGACTAATATATCAATACTATCCCTATCGTATTTTCCAATATTGAGAACATCAAAACATACTTCAAAATCTTCTTCGTAAGTATCAATAAATTTCGGATTTGTATTAACGGTTGATGCATCAGGCAGATAATCTGCAGTGCTAAAACTTGGCAACTTCACTGCAGGATCACCATGAAATGTTAGCTGTTGATAAAATGTAACATATCCAAAATCATTAAAACCTTTGTACGTTTCGATAACATTTACAAGTGCTTCTCCCATTGATTTTCCAAAAGACTTTCCTCCCAATTCAGAGTAGAATTCCTTTCCAAATTGATTTTGAACGCCGATATATGCAGTACCCGATGCCGCAACAAATGCTATAGATCCTTTATCTTTTTCTAATACGAACTTTTCAGAAATTCCTCCATCAGTTGTATGTATATTTCCTGAATAACATCCTAATGACATTAATAAAGGGTACTTTCCCTTATTTTGATAATTTTCAACATTATCTAAATTGAAGTCAAAAGCCCCTACGCTCGCATGTCCAAAAAAAGTAATAATTGATAACCCGTTTTTTATCTCATCAAAAATGAGTTCTGAAGTTGCATCTTCTATCGGTTCAGTAGATTTCTTTTTGAATGTTTTTACATACGCACCAAACATATTATTTTCTATGGTATCACGCATTATTTCTAGACTATTAAATAATGCATCTTGAATATTACTGCTGCCACCACTCAAATGCAACACATTCTTCTGCCACCTCCTCCCCTCAATCGTTGAGGGATTATTGACATTTTGCTCATGGTCTCTAACCTTATCAAGATAATTTCTGACATCATCTGAAGTACCAGCGGCCAATCTTCCTATTGGAAAAATCGGAACTGGTGAATCTTTTGTTGTCATTAGAATATTATCAGAACCAGGATTACCCCATGTCGGAACTTGAAAATTGGTCGCTTCCTGAATACTAGAGTCTTTTCTTATATTTGGATATTCAATCCCTTTACCAATGATGAATAAAAACTTAGGATCATCATAATTCTTCGCTGTCCAGTGTACATAGTTTTTCAAAGAAATAAAGTGACGATCAACTCCATATGCAAACTGATCATATAACTGCTCAACATCTACCAAACTAGTCACTAACCCACCACCAGTCATACTCGACCTATAGTCAGCATATTCTTGTACCCAATCGATATTGTCTTGATTTCTTAATCCTTCGCTACTTATCATAAGAAATTCCGCATCGGTTCTATCTGCATAAGAGATAAATGATCTAAGCTTGATATCCTTAACATTCAATAGTCCACTGGATGGATCACATATATGCAGTTTATTGGCTTCATTAGAAGGATCAACGAGTATAGCTATTTTTCCATCTCCCAATAACTCCGGTAATATTCTAGTGGCATTTTGCATATCATAAATAATAGGCAACTCTGAACCATTGTATCCATCTAACTCAATGTATCTTTTTGATACTGATGGCGAAAGGAAAATCGTATGACTGTCTTCACCACCCATATGGAACTCTCTAGGATAAGTAACTTCTACTTCTGATATAGTATTTTTATCTGAAATTATATTATTTGACATAATTGTACCTGCAACTGTGATATCGACTTTATCATTTCCAATCAAATCACTAGAGACATCAAAATTAAAAATCTGCACAGAATCTCTTATAGCAGAAAATTGTCCCATATACTCTCCGTTGATCGTAATATCTGTTCTGTGAGATACATTATTTCCTCCATATCTAAGGTAGACTAGGCCATCTACATTAGCTGAAGATTTATAATTTATGGGTATAGATAAAGTATTGGTCGCATTTAAGCCTGTTCCATAGCCTTCACTTGATACAAAATTAGAATATCGAACTTGATCCCCTAATGTGGGTTTGTAATCGACCAAGCTTGAAATTACTTCCTCCTTGTGCATATAAAATTGCTCAGGGGTAATTGTATTGCCAATTACATTCACTTCTGACTGATCGAAAACTAAAGAATTAACTTCATTGGTCCATGTAACAAAATAAGCTGCGTCATCAGATACAAAACTGTAATTCCTATTTAAAATATGATCTTCATTATCATATAAATATTTATCTAATTGAATTTTATTTTTCTCAGCATAGAATTCAATGTAACTATCATTTGGTCCCACAAGAAATCCTACTTCCTTTCCATAATTCCACATATGGAGTTTATCAAATGAAATAGTATTTACGGAGATTCCATTATTTGCTAACTCTTGACGAGTTACTCTGTATATTCCATCTTTATTGACAATGATCTTGGCATAGGACTTTTCGTAATCGATCCATTCATTACCGAATAGCGTTTCTCCATTCACCTCCATTTGAGCAGATAGATCAATAGAAAAAATGGTAATAATAACCAGTAATATATACCGCATGATGTAGTAGTTTTTCAGTTTTACGCTTTTGTTTTACACATAGGAAAGGTCAACAAATAACAAATCACTTTTAAAGGTCTCTTTCTTTCTCAGACTTTTTTAAAAACACTCACCATGTCTGCGGCTATACCTGCGCTTTTTGCCTTGTCGAAGAATTAAAATAGCTACCCTAAAAATATGATATCCTATTCAATTATCATTCCTTAGCTTAAGATCAAAAATTATTGTTTTCCAAATAATTCATAAAAATAAACAAATCTCAGTCTAATTGTTGGAGTAAAATGCTAGAAACTGATAAATAGGTCGTGCATTTGTTGTTTATAACGGACTTTCTCAACCAATAGTGCGCTGGGATCGAAGATTTTTCATAAAATCAGGCTACTAGTTGGATCAACCTTAGCACCCTTCCCTCTCCCTCCTGCTCTCTTAAAAAATACAGATGCGAATTGGGTCGGCATTCCTATTCAAATAGAAAAATTTAAAATTTAAAAAAGCCCCTATCGATTACTCGATAGAGGCTACATATCATTTTAAAACCTATTAGCTACTTATAGAGATATCATCTTCTTGGTAGCAACCGTACCATTGTATTCTAGTTGGTAATACATAATGCCTTTTGCATTCATATTTGTATTATCAAGTGTTATTTCATTCATACCCTTAGTGTACTCCCCTCTAGTATTGTAGATCATTTTTCCTGTGATGTCAAATACATTCAATGTTACATTACCAGTTTCTGGCAAGTTGAAAGGTATCGTTGTGAATCCGTCGAATGGGTTAGGTGTATTTTGGAACAATTCAAATTGTACATCTACATTTGTATATTCTCCTCTTACATTGATTTCCACTCCGTCAACCTCTAATGAAGATGTGTAAGCTTCAGCATTAGTGATTGTTGACGTGATATCAATTACATCACTTAATTCATTATCCGTATTTGCTCTCATTATTACTGTAAATAGTACTTCATCCTCATCAGCTGATAGTTGAGTAGCTGTATTCCAAGAGATAGTTATAGCTTCTTCTTTATTGAATATTGCTACATTATCATTTGTAATATTCAGCGTTCCAGCTGTTACATCCACAAGCTCCATTCCTGCAGCTTCCATTGTGAATTGGAATCCTACCATATCAGTGAAGTTATCTGCAGTTACTGAGATAGATACTAGATCGCCCGCTGCATAAGATACATTATCAACATAAAGAGATAGTGTGTTGTTACTTCTTGTTGAAGAAGTGTTTTCTTCTGTGAAGTTATCAACAGCTGCACTGTTATTCACATCTCCTATCTTAACTCCTACGAAGTTCATTCCACTTACGTTTTCGTTGCTATAGTTTAATACCATGATCTCCTCATCGAATGGGAACGGATCAGTGATATCATTGAACGTTTGGTTAGCATCTACAAATCTCCATGACTGGTTATTTGAGAATTCAGTTTTGATCCCTAAGATCAGCTTTCTCAATTCTAGAAGGTCAGAAGAAGTTAACTTCTCATTACCGTTTACATCACCAGCGATTACTTTGTATGGAGAATCAAGCTCCTGTAGTCCTAATATGTGTCTCTGTACAAGTACAAGGTCAAGCGTAGATACACCATTTGTGTGGTTAGTATTCTTCTCTGCTTTAAGCTCGTATGTTGTTTCGATTTCAGGATTCACGAAGTTGTATCCTCCTCCGAATGGAGTCATATAGAATTCTGAAGAGTAGTTAGACATATTCGTCTTAATTACTTTCACTTCGGTGATCATTTCATCATTAGTACTTGCTACTAAACCAGAGATCTTACTTCCTGTACATCCTCCATTATCTTGGATATTGATTGATGTAGTACAGAAATCTTGATTACCAGAAGCATCAGTTACCCATATTTCTACCTCATTTACACCTAACTGATCACAGTTAAAGAACATCTGAGTGTTATTCACATTACTAGAGAATGAGATCAGAACATCTCCAGGACAGTTATCATAACTTCCTAGATCAAAATCGTTTGCCCAAATGTCAATCTGACCCGATGAAGGCATGATTACAGTTGTAATTTCTGATAGACAGTATGGCGTAGGATTCTTCTTATCCAATACTCTGATTAAAAACATACAGGTCTGTTGGTTACCACATTGATCTTCTACTGTAAATGTAATTTTGTGCGTTCCTACATCTAGAGTTCTACTAGCATCATTAGTACTTCCTACAGCATTGATTGTTCCATCATTGAACTCATCAAGTGTAAATTCGTATTGTAGTTCTGCTTCTGGAGTACAATCATCTGTAGCTCCTACGATGATCTCTGCAAAACCATTACAGTCTTGACCAAATGCATCGATTGTAATATCTGTACAAGTATTAAATATTGGTTTCACAGAATTACTCACTTTGATTACCTGTGTATATTGGTAGATACCTCCATCATTAGGATTGTTCTGATCAAATGTACACCAATCAATTACTGTCCATGTTCTTAATATCTTAAGACATACACCATCTACAAATGTAAATACTTGATCTTCATAAGTATCAGCTACAAGACTACATAAGTCTTCTGGGTAAGTAGGTACACCTGTGTTTGAAGGGTCAGTATCAGTATCAGCACAACCATTTAATGTCTTATTACTTGGCCAGTTGATAGATCCACCTGCGAAAGGTGAGAAATCTTGAACAGTTATACGTTGTGTACAGTTTACAGATCTGCCTCCTGCATCAGTTGCAGTAAATCTTCTGAAGATAGTACCTGTTCCACAATCGTTTAACGATCCAGAATCGGTCATCGTAATATCTACATCTCCACAATTATCTGTAGCTGTAGCCATTCCTGTGATATCAAGATCTAAATAGTCAGTTCCACAATCAATTGTAATATTTGGAGGGCACTGGATTACTGGATCGAGCTTATCTTGTACATTAACGATTACCATACATGTATTAGAGTTTCCATTTTCGTCAGTTACTCTAAGAGATACCATGATTTCTTTTCCTATATCATCACAACAGAACTCAGCATATTCAGTCCATACTGATGTAGATACACCACAACCTGGAGTCATTCTTCTTACTTCGAAGTCAACATCACTGCAGTTGTCATGAGATCCATCATCAAATGTTTCTGCAAATATGTGTGCAAATCCATTGTTAGTCAATGTAACTACTGTGAATTCATCACAAACAGGTACTGGAGGTACGTCATCCACTACATCGATCTCTGTGAAACAGAATTCTATGTTCCCACAAGCATCAGATATTGTATACCTAACCCATGTTCTTCCCAAAGCAAGATTTTCTATTGAGTATGATCCATCAAAATTAGTAATTACATCATCATCAATGTAGATACCATTAATCGGTGCGTTTCCATTATCATCGGCTGGAAGATACTGCACTGTATATGAAGTAGAACTACAATCATATATAACGATAGGATCTGGAACTAACCAAGTACCATTGCAGTCGTATGGATCCGCAGATACCGCATATAGATTATCTGGTACACATGTTACGATAGGATTTTCGTTATCTACAACTTTTATGATTTGGAATTCTTCTCTAATCTCAGCGGTACACCAATCAAGAACAATCCATGTTCTTAATACTTTGAAACTAGATTCACAGATAGGTAGTACCTGATCAGAAAAAGTAGCGTTCAACTCACAGTAAGAGTTATTTGGAAAGATATTGAATCCATCAGTTGTGGTTGGAGTACCTGTTTCCTCTGGTTGAGGGTATCCATCACCATTAATATCCCAAAATGGAATATTATCGCACTCCAAAGAAGGACCTTCTACATCATCTCTATTGTCTGGAAATACAATACTGTCGAGCCCTATTCTCTCGAAGTAGATACATTTAGTACAAAAAGCTGACTTATTGCCTGAATCATCAGTAGCTTGATAAATAATTGTTCTTTTAGCACTATACTCGTTAGAACAATCAAGATCAACGGTCTCATCACTTACAACATCTACAGCAATCGAGCCATCGCAGTTATCAAAAGCAACTGGATTAATGAAATCGCTTGATTCGTAACAAGATACTGTCATATCATCAGGACATTGGATCATTGGTGGAAGTTTGTCTTCAATAGAAATACTCCCCCAACAGCTATTCGCTCCTAGTGATATTTTTACAGTTAATGTTTCACCGATGTAAGAAGCACCTACAAAAGGTGAATTAGGGATCGGTTGATTGTTAGAACCTAATACTTGAACTGTGTAATCACATCCATTAGTACCTTGTCCTTCTAACACCATATCAGGTGTAACTTCCACCATACAATCTGTATCTAACGAGATCTGTACGCTATTGTTACATCCAAGAGGACACTGAGCCGAAGCCGTGCCAAATGCCAGCAACAGGAGCAAGGCAGAGAGAAATCCAGTTCTGATAAACTTATCAAAAGTAGTTTTCGTTTTTGTGGTAAAATTCTCCATTTCCATGAGATATATCGGTTTTAAAATTTTTTCTAAAAAATGATTCTGTCTAAATTATTTGTTCGATTATTAGAGAAGAGAATCAAGCGAAAGAGCTCGGGGGAACTCAAATTTCAAACGATTTTATTTTATTCACATTTTAATTATAAATTGTATTAATTGCCAACTTATGTTGATTTTCAATACTACTTATGACTAAAAAAGATCATATTATTTTTTATACGGCATAAACTATACCAAATGATTTTCAAGTGCATATTTTATAAGTGATGCGGTGTTTCTAATTCCCAGTTTTTTCATCATGTTTTTTCTGTGAACGCCCACAGTCTGGTCACTTATGAACAATTTTCCCGCAATATGTTTATTGCTCATACCTTGCGTCAATAATTCTAATATTTCTGATTCACGCTTGGTAAGTTTCTGCTTTATGGTAAAAAAATCTTCATATCCTGAAGACGCTTTTTGTGGAATTCTACTTTTAGATGCCACTGGTGGAGATGTTCTTAATCCATCTCCTATATATGTATTCCCGGAGGAAACTTCTTCTATTGCATATACGAGTTCAGAAAATGTGCTCGACTTGCTCACATATCCATCTGCTCCGTTGACCATTGCTCCTTTTACTAATTTTACATCTGTATAAGAAGACAATACTATTATTCGTAACTCTGGGAAAAGGCCTCTAATTTCTTCGATGATTAGCAGACCTTCTTGATCAGGGATATTTAAATCCATTATCAAAATTTCAAAACTTAATTCCTGGACTGCTTTGTGAAGATCTTCCGAGCTGCAGACTCTCGATACCACTTCATAATCATTGGCCTCTAGTTTAAAATATGTTTCCATACCTTCTACAAACATCTTTTGACAATCCAATACCGCTATGCTAGTAGCCATCCCCTGTTGGTTTTATAAATAATTCGTTGTGTAGGAATATGCTTAAAGAATATTCCAATGCTATAAATGCAAAATGAATGCCAAAGAATAAAAAAGAAACCAAAAATAAATTTAACTAACTAATAGACAACACTTTAAACAACAATCAAATCTTAATCATATTGAATATAATCTTTCAAAATGTAAAAATAGAATCTCAATTCGATGAAAAATTCATATCCATCCTGTAAAGCAAAAAAGGCTAAAATATTATACTTTTAGGAGTTTTGCCGTTTCCATTAGGTCATTTTTAGATATCTTATATGGTTATGACCTGTTGAGTATCCTTCTGTAGTTTGGAAATAACCTTACAAGGGCGTTTATGAGCTTTTAAGCCAGAGTATAAAATCTAGGAGTGGGCTAGATTGTTTCCTATTCTTATGTTTTATATCAAACTTCCCTTTTTTACAGTTGAAGAAACACTAGTTATCGTTAACTTTAGTCTGCTACTATAAACCAAAAAATAAACTTATTACAAAATGATAAAAACTACTAATTTATTTTTATCAAAATTGAATATTTTGCACCTTTTGATCATTAGTCTATTTTGTTCGTCTGGTTGCGAAGAAGAGACCAAATCATGTCCTGGTAATAAAGTCCTTTTTGCATTCGACATTGACTTTAGCTTAATACCCAACTATGATAAAACGAAACAAACCACAGATATTAAAGTGTATTACGAAGAATACCTTAGGCGGGAGATGTCACAGAATTTCAACAATTTCCTTTAGAAACTTCACTTCGTTTTACTGAATATCTATGTTGACCAATAAGTGACATACCACATGACTCAATAGTCATTGCGCTAAGGTTAATTCAAAATGGAGTAGAGGATTCTAAGAATCCTACTATCTATTTTAATGTATCATTTTCAAGAACTAAAGAAAATATTGTCTTAGAAAAAATTAATCCAACACACTTGTGGGATAGACCAGCTTGTAATACTATGCCTGTTGTTTTTCTAAATATTGAAGACTACATGAACGGCGTAGAAGGTTATTTAATTTTCGTAGCAGGAAGTTTCTGTATAGGTTACAAGCGGTTAGTGACACTGATTTATAACCCATTAAATATCAAGGGGATAAACACTTACTAGACTACTATTATGTTGGATATTTTTCTTGCAGTAAATATTACGTCAAGTTTTATTAACATGCCAGCCATCTCTTATGTGTTTTCTGCGAAACGTATGAGTATTCGATATCCAAGGAACGATCCTGAAGTATCGTTAACTAACAGGTATTAAATGGAACTCGCTTTTTGTTCACACGACTTTAGTCGAGTACTTTAGGCGTCTAAGGTTCGAGGTTGAAGTATCGTTATTTCTTCGTTTAATTATTCCACACGAATCAACATAGATTCTAAAAATAATGCGTAACCCAAAAGCAAGGAGCCCCACTAAGTAACGAGGCTCCGAAAACTTTACTCAATACTTTATTATAAAATCACCTTCTTTCATCTCCTCCAAACCTATACCCCACCATCACTTCCATACTCCCAGTTGTATAGTCATGCAAATCATTCGTCGTAAAATCATACGCAGCCGTAAAGCTAAAGTCTTCCAAAAAATTCATCTCAATACTGACAGCTAGAGATTCTCCAAGTCGCCAATGCAACCCTGGTGCTATCTTATCATTGAGCCATGCTTGTACTCCTAATGTAAGCTGAAGAGGTACAGCTTGTTCATATTTCACTAACATGTTAGGTTTCCACTTGATTGTGGAGTATTCGTCACCTAATAAGATAGAAAAATGGCCATATACATGTTTCCTTTTTTCTATACTCCCTTCTCCTATCGAAACTATGGTAGGCACAGAAAGCCCAATCTTAAATTGATCATCATGATAAAACACTCCAGCTCCAACGCTAAATAATGATAATTTTTCAGATGCATTATCGAAAATATCTCCAGGATTTAAAACATCAAGGCTGAGAAAATTGGAAGATATATAAGTATATCCTACTCTGATTCCACCACTGAGAAACCCATCTCCTAGACGCATCCTGTAAGCTGTATTAAATGAAAACTCTGTATTTGTGTTTGATCCAATTCCTTCTTGACCAATGGTCGCTCCCACACCTAGCGAATTGCCAAAGAAAGAATATTCTGCACCTCCTAATATCGTAGTGGGAGCTCCGTTGACACCAAGCCACTGATTTCTATATTGAAGTGTGGCAGTGCCCTGATCCTCCCCATTACTTCCCGCATAAGCAGGATTAAAAAACATACTATTAAAAGTATATTTGGTGAGAATAATTTCTTGTTGTGCATAGTTCTCAATTGAAAAGAGAACTAGGGTAACTATAATGATTATTAACTTTTTCATTTCTTCTGGTTTTATTGAATAACTGCAGAACCAATTACTAAGAATATAGATCTTGGTTCTAAAGTATATTCAATTGATGAAAGGATTAATTTCGAAGTTCAATATAGGTTTGCTTCATTCTGAATTTATCATCTGTCTCTTCTGGGAACTCTAATACTAAGAAGTATGTACCAGCTGGTAATTTTTCTCCAGAGAAGCTCTCTCCTGTCCAATCGTTTTGATAGTTCAATTGTGCCCAAACTTCTTGTCCCCATCTATTGAAGATCTTAATGTTTTTCGTGCAATCATCGCCACCATTAATCACCAATCTATCATTCAATCCATCTCCGTTTGGCGTCATAGCATTGAAAATAGTTATTCCCGTAGTATTGCATGGTATAGGTTCACAGCCAATCAAATCTATCTCAGTACACATTTCACCAGAGAAACATAGATCGTCAGGATTATCTCCCTCGTAAATAGTAGCGCATATAGTAAATACGCCTCCTAGACTATACGTATGATTCCAAGTACCAGTGGCAGAAGTTATTACTTGCCCAGCTATACTGCCATCGCCCCAATCCGGTTCTGACTGGCTCAACCAATGACAACTATCAATTTGTGGTGCAGAAACGGTAACTGTACATCCGTTCTGACTCACCGTCCAACCTATATCAAGCAGATCGTTAAACAGTTCTTCGTCTTCACAACATACTTTTTCTATCATACATTCTCGGAATGAGACATCATCTATCGCCCAATCATTGAAACCACTAGTATTAATATCAGATATTTCAATATCAACCATTCCAAAAGTTGTACCCGATGAATAAGGAAGTGAAATGATCCACCAATCTCCTCTAGGTATAAGCTGTCCTCCTGGATTTATTACTACTCCATCGATTACTATTTCTAGCGTTGGAGTACTTTCCGTACTTAATGGTACAATAAGATTATTAACAAATACGCAGAAAACATATTGGGTATTAGGTTTTACGGGTACTGTAGTTCGATAACCAACATTAGATGAAGGCCCATCTACCACCAGGAAATTACCATTTGGTGTACCTGTTGTATGGTCAACAGCTACCCATTGTCCATTGATCAAATTTGTACTATTTCTAATGGAATATTCATCTGATCCCAAGATTCCAGCCAATACTTGTGTGTGGTCTGATGTAAATCCAGTATAACCACCTTCGAAATCAGAATTCATGACTAAGTTCGGACCTTGGGCAGTACTATCAGGACACATCGTACACTGCTCACAATCAGGAACAACAAAACATACTGGCTCGGGATTACTACAGCAGAATTCTGGCTCGTCTCCAGCACCAAGATCTTCTTGATGAGCTACAAGATTGAAGCAGACTGTGTCCCCAAAAAGGGCTATGTAATCTATACATATCCAATCTGTGGTATCCCCTACTACCAAAGGTGTAATACTTATAGGGTCAGGTGTGAGCGTATGACCCACACTTTCATTTACAAAAGCTAGAGAACGAATCGTCCAACCTGGTACCGTATTATTTCTCACTCGGAAACAGTATGTGTTCGTCTCACAATCAATGCTGTCGGCGACAACCTGCACGCATGGATATACAGGAGGATCGTCATCACAAACTAGATCAAATGTTTGATTATTTTGATAGTGGTAGCAAGTGTCACCATTAGTATTATACCTAACGACATCAATTATGTAACTGTAGTTGCCACTCGCAGTATAAGTCATACAAGCCTGCGTATTATCCTGAAGTGGTTGGGCTGTCCCGCCTGAGAATGTAATCGTACCCACATCACATGAATCTAAATCTACAATCACACACGCCGCACAATTTGAAGTATCAAAAGTTGTATTACTTAAATAATAAGCATCAAGCGCAGCTATATCTAAATTGTCACAACAAGGATCTGGGTCTGGAACACAACCTTCTATATCAAAGACCAAATCAAATGTCTTCTCAAAGCATGGATCTCCATTAATATTTAATCTAGTAATCTTAACAGAGAATGAATAACTGCCGCCTGTTGTAAATGATTGACAACGGGTCTCTCCATCCGCTATACTTACTGGACCATTACCAAAATCAACTTCCGCTATATCACAACTATCTAAATCTACGGTAACACATCCTTCACAATCTCCATTTGCGATCACAATATTTATATCATAATAATCACAAATCGCTTGTTCATCCAAGTCATCACAACAATCATCAACTGGAGGACAAATAATATCAAACGACTTTTGGAATGTCTCTTCAAAACATACTTCGCCCGCTGCATTAAGCCTTTCTATACGAATTGTGAATGTATATGTACCCGTTGCAAGATCATCTTGACAAATCTGTACTAAGTCCATCATTGGTATTTCACCACTTCCAAAATTCACATATGCAAGGTCACAACTATCGATATCTACTGTTACACAACCTTCACATTCATTATTGACAACATTAATATTGGCATTATAGTAATCAATAATTGCTTGTTCATCTAAATCATCACAACAAAGATCTACTATCGGCCCACATGCTCTGAGAGATAAATCGTCCATCGCCCAGTCATTATACTGTCCACCTCCAATATCTCTAATATCTAAATTGACTGAAGAATTAGTACCACTATTAAATGTATAGGTCATCAACTGCCATCCATCCGGAGTCTTAGGAAGTAGTCTTCCAGGTTCTATAACCAAGCTACCAACACTTATTCTGAGCACAGGTGCACTAGGAACACTTGTAGTGACAAGATTATCAACCCATGCGCAGAATACATAATCTGTATTTTGCTGTAGAGTTACCGCTGTCCTATAAGCTACATTAGCAGAAGGTCCATCAAATACAGCAAACGAACCAGTAGAAGATCCAATAGTATGATCTATTGCAGCCCATTGTGTATTAACAAGATTGGTACTATTTCGTATTGAATACCTATTAGATGAAAGCAAGCCTGAATTTGTCTGTACATATCCACTGGTAAATCCAGTATATCCACTTTCAAAGTCACCATTTGTGATTAAGTTTTGACCTCCAACACTACCATCTGGGCAGAGCCCACAAGTCTCAACTGGACATTCTGGAATTACAAAGCATGTCTCAATCGTATCTGTACAACATTGTGTTGGAGGTAGTCCAATAGGTGTATTATGAGCTGATAATTTATAACATACATTATCCCCAGGGTTGACTCCATTATATTGTACACAGATCCAATCTGATATCTGTCCTTGAGGTAAAGTTGGAATACCAATTCTTCCCGAAGGCGACAATATTAGAGATCCAGTCAAATCATATAAATGAACACTATTGATATCAAATCCTGGCATACTTTCATTCTTAATTTTGAAGCAGTATGTTTTTGATTCACAATGAATACTATCCTCTACAAAACTATAACACTTCGGATCATCATCTATAATGTCACATTCTACCTCAAAATCCTGAGAACATACTTCCTCGCACCCGCCACTAGGCAGTGGGACTAACCAACTTACTGTAATACTATGAGGATTAGTTGTAAATCCTGTATTGCACAATCTGAAAACCGTCTGCACACCCAAAGGTATAAGATTGCCTAATGCTGGTCGCACCTCAGCCTCTGCTGGGCTTATCTGAGTAATTACATATCCATTTAGACTTTGGATCTGTGATATTGATACTGGTGCTTGTACAGTGATTTTTATTCCTTTGAAATAATCTTCACAGAATCCGTTATCAATGGTATAGTCGTAGCAGCAACTATCTTGTGACTGACTGACCGGTGATGAACTTATATTTGTCATTTCGCATGGGTCATCAGTGCAACAATCTGGCTCGACAATTGCGATGAGATCAGCATCCCAACATGATTCATTGTCTGCAGGATTACCTTCATAGACATGTAGTTTGATAGTATATGTTCCCGAAGTACTGTATGTATACTGCCAGCAATTATTTGGTGGATTAGATTGAATGATTTGCGGAATTGTCACAGTTCCATCTCCCCAATCCGGAGCCAGATCTCCAAAATAATGGCATGTATCAAATTGATTGGCACATACTTCATATGTGCAATCACCCAATTGAGTTACTTGAAAACCTAGGCTTATATTATTGAAAAACGCATTTTCATCTACACAACAACTATCTTGAGGGCAATCCGGAACTGGAAGACAAAGCGTGTCCATACACATATATTCCATATCGTCCATGTAATTGCCAAACATCGTACCCTTTATTTTTACTGTATCTCCAGGCATCAGTGATCCCGTTGCTGTAAACGCTAGTGTCGTCATCCCGCCTGAAGGAAGATTAACAGGAATAGTAGATGGATTGATATTCATACCAATTGGTAATAATGCTTGAAGATCAATCTGACTAGCCTGTCCAGAACTAGTATTGTTCATTATTTTAACACAGTAATCGACAGACATCAAACCTCCAGTACTACTGCAAGCTACTGGATCATACACTGGTAACGGGTCTCCACAGGTCCAGATAGTCTGCTTTGAAGTCAGATCTGTACCAATACTAATTCCTGCATCAGGGCTGCATGGAGAAGGGGGAATTGAGAAATAACATTTCTGTAATAAATCACCATCACAATCATATATTGCAATAACTGAAAGATCTAAATATGAACTTCTTGTAACGAAAACTGGCAAACCATTATAAAATGCTTTCTCAACGCTCGCTGTTGCAATCCCAACACAATCAAGGCTACTGATCTCAGCTACTAACCAGGGTAGACAAAATGGGTTTGCATAACAGTCTGTACTTTCGCAATTGACATTTTTAGCTTCAATATCTACAACTGTGAAACAATCAGATGGTAAGGTATCGCAAGTAGGTATTTGGATCGTATCCAGCACACTTTCATAACAACAAGTATCGCCTGCCAGATATGATAGTCTATAACCTAGTATCAGTTCTGTTGCTGTGGCAGGAAAAGTAGATGTCTTACTTTCTATGCATGTCGATACAGTCTGCGTTTGATTTGTTCCTAATGTAGGACTTAATGGGAAAACTCCACCTGAAGGTACTATCTCTAAATCCGAAGGTGAGATCACAAACACCGTCACATCAGTAGCGCTGAATGCGATGGTACTTAGATTAGTAACATCAAAAGTGTAAAGGTACTTCATACTGTCTGGAAGGCAAATTAGGCTTTGATTAGTAACTTCTAAACATTTATTATCCGTAAATATTTCACAATCCAATGAAGCTTCATCAGAACAAGCTACAGTATCAAGATTGGTCACAGGATCAGAAACTAAATAGTCAATTTTAATGATTTGAGGAACTTGAGATGGATCCGTAATACCATCCATACAGATGTCAAGGACTGCACCATATGAGCCTTTCGATAACAACCCGCTTGTTGGCTCAATGCATAATTCTGTAGCCGATGAGCCACACATCTGGAAGTTTGTATTGCTTAAGGCATGAAAGCCAAACGTTACTCCTGTGGTTTGAGAACTGAATTTGATTTTATTAAAATATAAATAGTCACAATCGTAGTCCAAAACAATCTCATAGCAACATTGATCTTGACCTGGTAGCGTCAGAGGATTGAAGCTTACACTTATATCTTCACAAGGATCACAGCACTTATCCAAAGTCACACACACTGGTGTTGGCTCATGACAGCATTCTCCCATGAAAGAATAAATACCAGCATCGAAGCATATATTCTGTGGTAAAAGTATTGGTATCGGGGCAATAATTCTGACACAAATAGTTTTGGTTGCTCCCGCTCCTAATCCTCCTGGTATTGGAATTCCAATATTATTGGTACCGCTAAATGAAGTACATGATGCAAATTGATATCCTAGTGGCAAACCATTCAATGAAACATGAGTAGCAGGATTCGGACTATTATTTGTTATTGTGAGGTTTATATCATAGACATAAGCATTATCTGGGTTACAATTTACTTCTGGGATAACTGTAATACAAGGATCGTCTATAGGTCCCGTACATTCTGTAATAAGTGTATCTGTACATTCAAGTTCATAAAATTCCCCGTTGTAAGAATACCATCTAAATACCATAGTCTGTAATGGTGCCGGACTTGGAACTGTACTTGAAAAACAATATTCTAATACATCTAGACTTACACCAGCTGGTATCTGTCCTCCACCATCTGAAATGCAAACTTTTTTATTCGTTGGGACTGTTCCTGTTGTATAAGTAAATCCCAGTCCTGGATTCGTCTGAGTAGAATTAAAATCCCAATCTGGGCTGAGTATTTCGGCTTCGAGTTTTACTATATCCGTGCCTATCCCATTATTAATATCAATAGAATAACAACAAGCTTCTTCGTCTGTTGATTCTAGTGTGATTTCTAAATCATCACAATCAAAGCAAACCTCACAAGGAGGTAATATATCTAAAAGATCAAGTGCTGGCACTCCGAATGGCGCAGCTATAAACTGCCGAGGAAGCACTAAGTTATCCGGATCACCAGGATTAGCATCAACTAGACCAGTATAATTCCCTCCCGCAGAAGCGATTGCCGCTCCTACATCATCTGCATTTCCAGGCACAAAATGGACAAGTGATATATTAGCTCCAAAAGTATTTTTGAGGATATTGGCATTTGTATAAGGCTTAAGCGCAGAATTGGTGCATCCTCCCATACCTGTTTGTGATGAGCCATCGAAAGCATCTGTAAATATTACGATATAAAGATCTGCAGCTGGATCTTGATTCAATGCTGTAATTGGAGAAACAATATCAGCATCTACTGCACCATTTAGTGCATTGATAGTTGCATCAAGTGATTCATTTAGATCATCCATGAAACCTGAATATATAGTGCTAAATTGTCTATTGATAGCTGTGATACTAGACGCTGGTTGGAAATCGTGTTCTATGGAAATATTAGCACCGCATTGTCCAGAGTAGTGAATCACACCAAATTTAGAATTAGTATAAGTACCTGAAATTGCTGCGATTTCATTCATAGCACTGGTCTTCATATTGGCATACTCCCCTCCGTCTACACTACCACTATTATCTATGATGAATAAAAAGTCAATGGGACAATCGTATTTGCCGATCGTTTCGCATGTCACTTCAATCTCATATGTACAAGTATCAGTACCACATTCATTGGTAGCTATATATTCTACTTGTGCAAAACCGACAGGGATCTGTACTGGTAAAGAAGGGTTGGCTACTAAGATTCCGCTGATATAACATTGGACTATTGCTGACGGATCATCTACGATATAACTACCAAGAATGACATCCGCTACGCATTCCCCTTCGGGATCCAGATTGATTAAAGTATCCCCTGGACAAGTTATTTCAGGCGCATTAATTTTATTTTCTAATGTGAAGGTTTGAGAAACTGTCTGAATAGTAGTCTCTCCTGCACAAATATAATTCACAGTCACAGTCCATGGTCCTGCGGATGAATAGTTGATACAAGCAGTTGTGTCCGCTACTTCAAATGACTCATATCCATCATCGTATAATATAACTATTTCCTCAAGTTCACCACAGATATCTGTATTGACTATTACTTTACCACATTCTTGTTCTTCTATAAAGATACCTACTTGGCAAGCAACTGGTTCTGGATTTTCAGTAATGCATATATTGTCGATTCTTAATTTTGGAGGTGTCACCATCACTCCAGTATTATTATTTTGCATTAGGAAATGCTCATATGTACCTGTAGGAGTGTAAATATATTGATGCTGTGTCCATCCGTCACTTGCATCTACAAAAGTTGAATTACCTATCACTTCACATATCCCAGTACAGGTTGCATTGGATTGTGTAGATGTTGACCCAAACATGCTCAATACTCCTCCCGTCACACCCATACCTTCTATTGCTTTCATACAAAACGAAATACAGTAGGTCTTTCCTTCTTCAAAAATATTAATTGGACCTCCGAAACCTCCATCCTTTATACCCACTATGTCTCCTGATGTTCCAGCTATGGTACCGTTGAGCTCAATACTCTTTGTATTGCTTTCACATCCATCTTCTATAACAACTGGAGTGCCCCATTCAGGATAAAGCCCACTCTGGAAACTGTTTGGTAATGGTCCAAGTGGAATATCTCCAATCGACCAATTGGGTCCATCTACACAACAGATATAATCACAAGGTTCATCCCCTTCACATTCTACTTCTATATCTATCAAACACGTATTATTATTTCCGCACTCATCTTCGACAATACAGAATAATGTATGTGTTCCTCCAGATAATGGAACAACCTGTCCTACGGTTACTGAAATTGTTGAATCCAAAAAGCAAGTTACAGTAAACATACCGTCAACAAATGGAAGGAAATCAGGTATCGTATATTCAACAATGCATTCGCCATCAGATGTGACACCTTGTAATATTGTAGGTGCATTATCTGTGCACGCTTCGAATACTGGCGGCACATTAAAATATTCAATCGGTTGGTCGAACGACTGTTGCGTTCCACCCTCACAAATAACAAGTAGGTTTATCGTAAAAACACCGTTATTGGGTAATGTATAGCAGAGGTTTTCGTCATTACTAGAATCCGTAAATCCTCCCGGTCCATTTATAACCCAACTAGAAAAAGTACCTCCATCTATTTGAGGAAAAAACTGATATTTTCCACAATTATCCAGTTGCTGTATTTCGAATTCGCCAAAACACGAGCTCGGCACTTCTTCAATACACCAATCATCGATAATGATAAATAACTCATCTTCACCTGCCCCATTATCCGCTGTAATCGTAATTTCTGCAAGCTCAAAATCTCCAGGAGACACAAATGCCTGTGGGGGATCCCAACTATCACAATCTCCTTGGACGAGCATCAGTGATTTATTTACTACCTCTACAGACCCCATTCCATTTACTAATGTAATTGTCATTACTAAATTGGTACAAGTCCCAATGGATAAGTTACTGTACAACTTCTTTCCTGATATATTATATGTTACACCATCAAAAAAAGTTGGAGGAGGATTAAAACCAAATGATTCTGTATATCCTACCACGTCTCCTACCGCTCCATCTATTCCTGCTTTGAGTCGCAGACCAAACATTCCCTCCGGTGTGCAGTTCTCTTCTACAAAAAATGGAGTGCCCGATACTGCATAATATCCACCGAACTGAGCGGACATCTGTAATGGCTCATCAACCATTTCTGATTCCCAATCAGCAACTGATGTGCAGATTTGTCCATGAATATTTTGCAATGAAATAAATCCTGCAATTATCAGCATTATAAGCTTTAAAGTTTTCATATCAAATGAATTTTAGGTATTGTTAGATACATGTAAAACTACCTAGAAGACACTCTGTATTAATACGTGATTGGAGCAGTGGTAAGGTTGGTTGGATTAAAGGGGTTTAACTTGAAAATCAAAAAATGGAGCCTATGTACAGTCGCTTTTATGAAAAAAATCGATTATAGCACCTCAACTTCACGAAGTGTTATAATCGATCGAAATAATAATTGAAATTCTCTGTTTTTAAACAAAAGCTGCTTCTGGTTCTATTTCTGTAGTTAGCTTCCGACTCCCATACCAATCCATATTTCTACTTAGATACATAGATATCGCAAGGACCATAAACAAACCAATACTTCCTACTAGTAATGCAAATTCTTCCATCTGTAATAGGATATATATGTATGTGTACAAGCCTCCTAAAATAATAGTCAAGATCATGACATTATTACCTTGGCTCAGCATGAACTTACTATACCAACTGATGAGACCAACAACTGCTCCTGCCGCTATTAAATAAGCAGAATCAAAACCTATATGCTCAGATAATGAAAGTAGCAATGAATAAAAAATAGACAATGCTAAACCAATAAATATATACTGTACTGGGTGGATTCTGCTCCCTTTCAAAGTTTCAAAAAAGAAAAACACTAAAAAACTAAGGCTAATTATAAGCAAAGCATATTTCGCACTTCTCATATTCTTCTGATAATGTCCTACAGTCTGTACAAGGTCGACTCCAAATGATTCGCTTCTAGTCGATAATTGAACTTCAGCATCTTTCCATGTATCCTTGAATGGTCGATTATATTCTGTTGATTTCCAAGTTGCGACAAAGCCATTTTCAGAAATCTCTCTCTTTGCAGGGAGCGGAAGGCCTACGAATCCTGGTGAATCCCAATTACTATTAACTGTAACTTGAGTATTACTAGCAAGAGGGAGGTATTTGATGGCTTCACTCCCATTAACCCCTATTTCAGCATCAAATGAAAGACGATTGGTTGAAGGATCTATTTCTATATTGGCGTGAATAGCTGAAGGGAATAATTGACTGTCTGATCCTCCTGACTCCATTTTGTAATTGACTTTATTGCATTTGAGGTTTACGATATTATCGAGACTTGCCGAAGAAGTAAAGCCGATATCTATTTTTGCATCGTTCCAATGAATTTTAGATAGATTTTTACCAAACTTTGATT
Source organism: Halioglobus sp. (assembly GCA_047628935.1). Classification (GTDB taxonomy): domain Bacteria; phylum Bacteroidota; class Bacteroidia; order Chitinophagales; family Saprospiraceae; genus CAJXUU01. The sequence continues at coordinate 44,903 of JBLHWH010000019.1, forward strand.
CGTCAGGCAAATTGAAGTAACCATTAAGGTTATGATTAGCAGTATATAGTATTGCTTTATATATGCTCTTCTTTCGCTCTTCTGTATTCAACTCAACATCAATTTCTAATGACTCGGGTAGAACTCTTAAAACGTGATCATAAGTCATTTTACCATCATCCGTTGTAAATTCGGTTGTATATGGTATGCTTAATACTGGTCCCATCATCTTTTGACTCGGTCCCCAACTAGCAGCTATGTCCCTTTGTGTTTGACTTCCTAGGCCTTTCCGTTCAAATATAAGTCCTTGGATGAGCATATTGGGTATCATTAAAAGCAAAATAAGAATAAGGATAAACCCTATCTTAAAAAACATTTTCCTCTGTCCTTCCTTACTTGTATTAGCACTCATATCCATCATAATTTTGGTTATTAAATATAGTGTAAATATTACTCATAGCTTGATTTCAAGAGTCACCGTTCTCTTATTCGTTCATGCTAAGCAAGTAAGTGCATATAAAAACTTAAAATTCGTTTTGAACTTATGTTTACGAAGTTATAGAGCTAACCATCGAACTTAGTAAAAAACATGATCTCTATTACGAAAAATAGACTCGTAAGAATTGTTATTTTTACACTTCAAAATTAATATATATATAATGAGAATAATATTACTGCTTATCCTTACTGCATTTATTTCTTGTAAACCTGATAATACTGCAACCAAATCTAGCGTTAGTGAAACTTCAAAAACTGAAGCGACAGGAAATAAATCAGTAAAGGAGTTTGCTGAAAGTAAACCAACAGTATCGAGTGCTGAAACTAGAGCTACTAAAGGAAAGGTAGAAACCAATTTTAACAAAAATGGAATTCCAGATGCGTGTGATCTTCTTACTTTGGAAACCATATCTAAATATGTAGGCTTCCCAGCCGCAAGTATTAACATTGCAGATGGTTCTAGTCCTAAAAATCAATTACAAAGAGCTTGTTTTTTCAAATGGGATGGTTCAGATATCAAAAATGCTGGAGTAATGGTTCAATTACAACAAAATCCTGTTGCGGATGATGTACCTGATTATCTTACCTACATGATTCAAAGCTTAAAATCTGATGGGGAAAATAATATGAATGGCGCAGTCATAAAGTTCTATGACTGGCCAGAATTTGGTGATGACGGCGCATATTCTACAGAAGCGGGTAAATATGTTTGGCGTGTAGGAAATGACTGGGCATTTATGATTGCATTCAATACCACGATGAAAGCAAGGGATCAACAGAAAGCGGCAAAGGCATATGCCAAAGAAGTAATGGAAAGAATGACATTCTAAGTCAAATAAAAATTAATACCTTTGCCCTTCCAAAGAATTACAAATAAGAAAAAAGTATAATATGGCATATTTATTTACATCGGAGTCCGTATCAGAAGGACATCCAGATAAAGTATCAGATCAAATTTCTGATTCGTTGGTAGATCACTTTTTAGCATTTGACCCAGAGTCAAAAGTCGCTTGTGAAACATTAGTTACAACTGGTCAAGTTGTTCTTGCAGGAGAAGTAAAATCTAAAACATACTTAGACGTACAACAGATTGCAAGAAATGTAATCAATCGCATCGGTTACACTAAGTCAGAATATATGTTTGAAGGCAATAGCTGTGGTGTACTATCCGCTATCCACGAACAGTCTCCTGATATCAATCAAGGTGTCGACAAAGAGAAAAAAGAAGACCAAGGTGCAGGTGATCAAGGTATGATGTTTGGCTATGCAACTAGCGAAACGGAGAACTATATGCCGCTTGCATTAGATCTATCTCATAAGATTCTTAAAGTACTTGCGGATATCAGAAAAGAAGGTAAAAAGATGAAATATCTTAGACCTGATTCTAAATCCCAGGTTACTATTGAATATTCTGATGATAATAAGCCTCAGAGAATTGACAGTATCGTCGTTTCTACTCAGCACGATGATTTTGATGAGGATAAAAAGATGCTCAAGAAAATTAAAGATGATGTAATCAACATCGTAATGCCTAGAGTAAAAAAACAACTTACGTCATCTATCAAGAAATTATTTACTGATAAAATAACTTACCATGTCAACCCTACTGGAAAGTTTGTGATCGGAGGCCCTCATGGTGATACTGGACTTACTGGAAGAAAAATCATCGTAGATACTTATGGAGGAAAGGGAGCTCACGGAGGAGGTGCATTCTCTGGAAAAGATCCTAGTAAAGTAGATAGATCAGCTGCATATGCAACAAGGCACATTGCTAAGAATATGGTAGCCGCTGGTGTTTGTGATGAAATATTAGTGCAAGTATCATATGCTATCGGTGTAGCTCAACCTACAAATATATATATTAATACTTACGGAAGTGCTAAAGTAGATATGTCTGATGGAGATATCGCAGATAAGATCAACTCTATCTTTAATATGACACCTTACGCAATCGAAACAAGATTAAAATTGAGAAATCCTATCTATTCTGAAACTGCTGCTTATGGACACATGGGTAGAGAACCAGAAAAGAAAACAGTAACGTTTACGGATGGATCAGGTAATACAAAGACACAAAAAGTAGAGACTTTCACTTGGGAGAAACTTGACTATGTGAATAAAGTAAAGAAGGCATTTAAGATTAAGTAATCAATCTAATTGCTAAACATCTAAAGCTCAATCATTATTTGATTGAGCTTTTTTATTTTATTGAGATTTAATCTCATTTGTTTCTCTTCACAGTAAAAAAGATCCTAAATTTTGACTACCCCACCGCAAGCGGATGGAGCATTCGCCAAAATTTTTCCACCCTAAAGGTCGGTATTCGGATCTTTTTTGTGATAAGGCGTTTTTATGCAAAAACATCT
>JBLHWH010000020.1:0-47268 GCA_047628935.1 Halioglobus sp.
ACGCTCCATTCTCATCTTGGCTAAATAGAACATTTGGCAATTTCTCTGAAGGCATTAAGGCCAACATTTTTCCCAACTGTCCAGGTTCGTTTGTTCGTTCGCCTAATCTATTAATGTAGTTGATATAGTCTAGATCATTAGGCCTTCTGAATATCCCATTTGTGATGTAGATATCATTCTTTCCATTGTTGTCGAAATCTTGCAAGAGAACAGACCATGACCAGTCTGTAGCATAGGTTTCGGTTACTAAAGCTATATCTATGAACTCACCATTTTCCTTTTGCTTTTGGAAGTGATTCCTTGCGTATTGAGCATCAAAACCTAAGTCTTTTCTTACTTGAAAAATCTGATCGGTATCTTCTCCGCCAGACTTCATCGCTACAGACTTCTTAAATGGAAGCATATCAGTTGTGAAAATTTCAGATAATCCATCGTTGTTCATATCTGTTATGTCGACTCCCATTGTAAACTTAGAACTGTGTTGAATCAAGTCATCTTGTGATTCTGTAAATGTTCCGTTTTTATTATTGATATAGATATAGTCATTTTCATGAAAGTCATTGCCAACATAGATGTCATCCCATCCATCATTATTGATATCAGCAATAGATAACGCCAATCCATATCCAAGCGCACTGCTATAAATGCCCGCTTTTTGAGTTACATCAATGAATCTCTTTTCATTGTCTTTCAATCGATTTTCATATAATCTATCTCCCGACTCCAGGTCTTGAACACTTCTTACTTCAGCCTTCCCATAGCTTCTTACCGAATGTACAGAGTGATTAAGAAGGTACATATCCAAGTCTCCATCATGATCATAATCGAAAAAACCAGCATGCGTTGAATAACCACTAAAATCAAGGCCGTACACTTCAGAAGATTCCGTAAATGTTAAGTCCCCATTATTAATGTACAGTAAATTATGAGTACCTGGAGCAGACATTTTGCTTACTTTACAAACATAGATATCATTCCATCCATCGCCATTTACATCATCGATTGATACTCCTGTAGACCATGTTGCAGATTGATCGATTTGAGATGAAGTACTTATATCTTTGAATGAGAGGCTATCTTGATTCAAATATAATTTATCAGCTTCTTGGTTGCCCGACAAATAGAGATCTTCTAGCCCGTCATTGTTAAGATCTCCGACCGCTACACCGCCTCCATTGTAGTAATAGAGATATTCTATGATGTTCAATTGATCTGTTGGGTGCAGATTATTAGAAAACGTGATACCAGATTGTTCCGATGATAACACGATTAAATTTGAATCAGACTTTTGCAAACGTGAATCAGACTTTTGTTCAACACTACAACCCCAAATCAACAACACAACTAATAATATTCCTGCTACTTTCATATTCTCTTAAAAACTAAATGTTTGAACAGTATCTCTACTTCTAACAACTGTCAACTGATTCTTATCTACTATAAAATCTCTGATTTCACCTCGAACAATAAATCCTGCCCCATCCTTGTACGTCATAAATTTATTATCACCTTGATTCTCTAGATAGATCCCATAACTACCATCATAAATACCCATTTCTGGCACTACGTTATACTGATTACCACCGAATAAAATATCCATATCTCCATCATTATCGAAGTCAAATACTTCTGATGTATACATGCAAGAAAACTGAAGCTCAACAGGCAAATCTACTGATGAGAATGTGTAATTACCATCATTCAAAAGTACAACTGATTTCAATTGATTCACTTCCCATATTTTTGATCTATCCAAACCTTCTTTTGTAAAAATAGCTACCATATCTTCGTTCTTAAAAGATTCAAAATCAGGATACTTCTTCTTTAGTCCTTTCATCTGATCAATAAGATTATGACGCAATGCATATGGGTAATCCTTACCGTTCTCCGCTTGGAACGTCATGATTCCTTCTGGGAATGAGTTGTTATCATAATCCGCAACAAATAATTTCATGGGTCGATCTTCACTGGCTTCGAATCTGTTGTTCTCGCCAAAGTTAGAAGCTATGATATCTAGATCTCCATCCTTATCAATGTCTGTTAGGTTGATATCATTCCAGCATCCTTTAAGCGGAATATCCGATTTGATTTTTTTAGAAACCAGTATACCATTTTCATTGGTAAATAGGTACATATCCATGAACTCTCCTACCACTAGTAAATCTTCATCACCATCCTTGTCTATGTCTGCGAATTCTAGGTCAGTGATCATTCCTATGTTTTCAAGGTCTGGACAAATATCTTTAGTTGCATCAATAAATTTACCTTTCCCATCATTTGTCAATACATACCCAGAGGCGGGCATTCCAAACTTACCTATTTTGATACGTTCACCAATGACTATATCAAGGTCTCCATCGCTATCAATGTCACTAAAATCAATTGCCTTGATCGACTTCTTATCAATTGATGTTGGCAAAGCATGAATGGACTTCGAAAAATGCCCTTTCCCATCGTTTATTAATAGATTGTCATTTAAATTTTGAGAATATTCAGATATCTCTACCCCTCCGCTGGTCAGATATAAATCGAGGTCTTTGTCTCCATCGACATCCAATAGTATACAGTTTGTGTGTTCTGCGTCTTTTATTTGTTCTAATATTTCATCAGAGTTCTGTTTTTCGAAACGACCATCCTTATTCCCCAAATGCACTTCTGTCACACTTTTCATAGCACCAGGAAAGACTAAATCATCGATACCATCATTATTCAGATCCCCTTGTCCGACATGAGCTCCTTCATTACTCCGCATGTGATAGATTAGTCTTTCTCTATTGAAATCAGAGTATCTGTTTTCTTCTTTCGTATAATCTATCTTAGATTCTGTATCTGCAAATACTAGATTAGGTGCACTTTCATCATATATTCTTGAAGCGCTCTCTGACTCATCTATCGATAACGTCTGATTTACAGGAACATCTTTCATTTCTGATGTTTTACCAGATGTCCATTTTATTGTTACATCCACTTTAGTTGCTGTTCCTACACCAACATTTATCCTAGGATCCATTGATGATTGAAATCCTCTTGTCGGCATGTTTTCATAGGCATATGTATTATCTCCAGAAGTAACTATGACTTTAGCCCCTAGCGCATTGGAACTTGATCCGTTGCTTTTAAGATCTACCTTTATATAGTTTGCCTTTTCTGCACTCAAGGTATTCTCGTAAACAAAACAAGGCATGCTAATATTATTCACAACAAGATCAAGATCACCGTCATTATCTAAGTCTCCATAAGCGGCTCCATTTGAGAAACTTGGCTCCCAGAGCCCAGTTGATTCCGCAGCATTGAATTTCAAGTTTCCATTATTTAGGTACCCTTGATTTTTTACTTTATTTGACGGGATGATGTCTATTAGTTCCTTGTAGTTGACTCCATCCTTTTTTATCATAGATTCTGCCACTTTTTCGTTGGCTATGTATTGAAGGTAGTCTTGATTGGTAAGATCTTTTAAGATGCCGTTTGCTATGAATAGATCCTTATTCCCATCATTATTCATATCGAAAAATAGCGCGCCCCAGCTCCAATCAGATGCCTCTACACCTGCATATCTTGATATTTCTGAGAATGTTCCGTTTCCATTGTTTCTCTGCAATACATTTCTTGTAAATTGATGATGATAGCCATTTTTAAGATTATAGTTGTATCGATCCCAATCGTCAAAAGTTGTAACTGTTTTTAGTCTTTCGTATTCTGATGGAAGCATATCTGTAACAAATAGATCTGAGTTTCCATCATTATCAATATCAGCCGCATCAGCGCCCATGGATGCTGCACTAATAGAGTTTATCTGGTTTGGCAGATCTTCTTTGAATGTACCATCTTGTTGATTGATATATAGATAGTCTCTTTCGAAAAAGTCATTAGATACAAAGATGTCTTGCCATGTATCGTTGTTAAAATCTGAAACGGTAACTCCCAGTCCAAATCCAATGACACTGTTATAAATATTGGCTTCCGCGCTAACATTTTTAAATACGCCGCCATCATTTCGCATCAGTTTATCTCCACCGAGCGTATCGTGGTTCATTCTTTCGTTCTTTCGGAGATTAAAGCTACCGATTGCTTGATATGAGTTATTTAGCAAGTATGCATCTAAATCACCATCCTTGTCATAATCGAAGAATGAAGCATGCGTCGAATATCCTTGATCGTTAAGATTATACTTAGCCGCGGATTCGGTGAAAGTCATATCCCCATTATTGATAAACAATTCATTCTCTTTGTTATCACCGTTTACATCGCCAGAATTACAAACGTACAGATCCATCAGTTCATCTTGATTGATATCAACAAAAGTGACACCTGTAGACCATGCCTTTGAACCGGCTACCCCACTTTGTGCTGTGATATCTTCGAATTTTAGATCTCCTTTATTTAGATATAATTTATTCTTGTCTTGGTTAGAAACCAGATAGATATCCATTAATCCGTCATTATTCACATCTCCTATGGCTACTCCGCCGCCATTATAGAAGTTTCTGTATTTATACACATTGAAGTCTTTATCATATTTCAGATCATTGGAGAATTTAATACCTATCGCTTTATTATCAAGTAGTTTAAACAATGGTCCTTCGTTAACTTCTGTACCACAGCTACCCATGATCAACAATACAACGACCAATAATATAGTAGCTATTCTTTTTATATCCATCGTCTTATGTTTACTGTTTTCGACTTCATCACTCTTTGTATTCGACTATATGTTCTTTGTTCTTAAATCTTCGATCTTTACCATAATTTGCTTTACGGTTAATGGATACATTCTTATTTGCCTATTGCCATCTACTTTAACAAGTGCTGTTGTTTCTCCTACAGGGATTTCAATAAAGTTGTTGCCTGGATAATCTTTCATCATCTTAGCTTGAATCTTTTCCATCAGCTTATCTACTTGAAATTGATCTAACCATGGAGCCCAAGAATAGTATTCCATTTTCATCTCCATACCATGCATGACTTCTTCCTCATCGAACATGCCATAGAACTCTACATTAATCTTATCTGGATACTTGTCAGTGCTATCTTTCGGTAAAACAAACAGTGCATATTTATTTCCTGAACCTGCCGTAATCTGCTTCTCCTTATTCATATCCCAGCAATATTTATAGAAATCTTTTTTTGTCTGACCAATTTTCAGATCAAAGATCAAACTATCGTAAGTGATTCCGGAAGCGAGTTCGCTTTCTACGATTTTAGTGTATTCTGACTTGCAGGATTGCACTGATACCAAAACGAAAGCAATCATCACTGCCGCTACAATAGTTCTTATATTCTCTAAATTCATCAAATTCTTATGCATTTTATCTTTTCATCATTAATTCCTATACAAATTGTAGCGTTATCTAAGAATTCTATGTCTCTTATTTCACCTTCAATTTGCAGTGAGTTTACTTCCTTTTCAAACTCTATTTTTCCATTTATCACTTTATATTCCAACTCCCATCCTCTAGAAGCATCTTCACGTCCATATTGGGGTTTGATATTGTAGTTGTTACCTCCAAGATATAAGACTTGTACTTCTTCAGGAAGCTGTTCGAGCCATCCCGTCCATTTTTTTTTCGACCCCATAAGTGCACACGCCGAAAATACAGAAGAGTACTGTACTTCAGTTGGCAATTCAATCGATTCGAAGCCCCTATCTGTACTTAAATACAATCTACTCTCTAGTGCATCTAACTTAAACTTCTTTGCTTCATCCACTAATTGCTGTCCAAATATATCATTCATACTCATCTTAGCATAATCAGCATAATAAACGAATTTCTTCTTTACGCCCGGCACTTGTGAAATGAGCTCATCCATATCTAGCACTGGCATATCCTTTCCATCTTCATTGATGCATAAGATCGGGTCAGTACTTCCATTCCTATCGAAGTCATTGATGCAAAGAAGATGATCTGTAGTCAGTGAAGTATTTAAGCCTGCATTACCTACAAAGAAGTCGTCCTTTCCATCTTGATTAAAATCATGCACTAGAATTGTATTCCATATTCCAGAAGTCTGATCAAGTCCAAACGCTTTAGATGAATCGACAAAACCTCCTTCTTGATTAAGGAATAACTTGACCTCCATAAACTCTCCAACAACAAGAATATCTTTATCACCATCTTGATCTGCATCAATCCATGCCACACTCGTAGCCATTCCAAGATCTTCGAACACTTTGAAATCTACTTGTGAGTATTTATTCCCTCCATCATTATGAAATAGGTAGCCGCTCCCAATCGTCCCATAACTCAGATGGCTATTTCTATTTGCTACAAATATATCTTGCAATCCATCTCCATCATAATCAGCAATCGCTACTCCACCTGTGCTCATTCTTTTTGGAAACTGGATCACATCTTTTACTTTTTCAAAGTTCCCTTTCCCATCATTGATATAGATCACATCATCTAACTCGTATGAATATTGACTAAAGGCCGATCCTCCATGCGCTACGTATAAATCCATGTCACCATCACCTTCGCTATCAAAGGGTATTACTTCTACCACTTCAGAGTTTAATTCGTTAGAGAACTGTTCTGAGGTTTCTAAATAATCTTCGCCACCAGATAAAAACAAGCTTGATAACTGACTTTTCGCTCCTCCAACAAACATGTCATTCACTTTATCTCCATTGAAGTCTGCACTTGCCATCGCAGGGCCTTCTTCTGTATTCATTTTGTAGAGGATACGTTCTCTATCGAAATTGTTGAAGTTGTTTTCTTTGTGAGTAAATCTTATTTTATCCGCTCTTTTTTCATTACTAAACCTTGATGGTTCTTGTTCTATTTCTTCATCATAATCATCGAAAGAACTTAGTGTATGAAGTTGATTTGCTGCTAGCATTTCATATCTCGTCGAATTCCCGTCTGGCCAAGTTACATACACCAAATTAACACTATCACAATCTCCAAGTCCAAAAGTGAGAATGTTTGACATTGAAGACTCAAACCCTCTAGAAGGATATTGTTCTTGAAGCAATGAATTATCGCAACTACCTACAAAAACCTTAGCCCCAATTGCATTTCGATTTCCTTCTTCCCCAACCAACTTAATAGATACATAATTATGCCCCAATTTCTCTGCCGTATTCTCATAAACATACCCTGGCATATTCACATTATTCACTACAAGGTCAAGATCGCCATCATTATCAAGGTCTGCATATGCACATCCATTACTGAATGTTTTTTCTCCTATCCCCCAAGCGTCTGTTACATTGTCAAACTGGAAGTCACCTTTATTCTTAAACATGAAATTGGAAACTGCACGTGATGGCATTGTATCGATCAGACTCTTGATCGCATCAGTCCGGCTATTGATCAAGCTTTTTACTCTTGAGTTATTTGCTGTAAAGGTCAAGTAATCTCTGTCCAGTAAATCCTTATATACACCATTAGACACAAAAATATCTTTTAGACCATCGTTATCATAATCAGCGATCAAGCTCGACCAACTCCAGTCTGTAGATTCAATTCCAGATAGCCGGCCTACTTCTACAAAGATACTATCATCTAAGTTTCTCTGTAATGTATTTCTAGGCTGTTGATGACCATACCCTTTAGATTCAGACAGTTTATACTTTTTCCATGAATCATAGATAGCATTAGTTTTCCTTGTTTCTGTTGAACTTGGATGCATCTCAGTCACCATTAAATCAGCACTTCCATCATTATTAAGATCCGCGGCATCCGCTCCCATAGATCCGAGAGACATAGATTCCATATACTTATCTCCTTCTTCTTTGAATGTTCCGTCTTGTTGATTAATATATAAGTAATCCTTCTCAAAGAAGTCATTGGAGATATAGATGTCTGGCCATAGATCACTATTAAAATCACTTAATGTGATTCCAAGCCCATAACCTATACTACTAGTGTATATGCCGGCCTCAGTTGATACATCATAGTATTTACCATCTCTATTTTGGAGTAATTTATTCCCCGTATCAGTCGGTACTTCTCGTGTTCCTTCATCAAGGTTAAATCCAGCCACTGACCTCATCGAATTATTCAATAGATAACAATCCAGATCACCATCTTTATCATAATCAAAAAATGCAGAATGGATTCCTAGGCCAGTTATGTCTAAACCAAAATCTGCCGAAGCCTCAATGAATGTCAAATCCCCATTATTGATAAATAATTCGTTGTGTCTTATTCCACCTTCTGGTTTGCCTGCCTTGCAAACATATAGATCTAGAAATCCATCCGAATTGATATCTACGAAGTTTGCCCCAGATGACCAAACATCAGGGCATGACACACCCGCAGCTAAGGTTATATCCTCAAACTTCCAATTTCCTTTATTAAGGTATAGTTTATTTTCTACTTGATTTCCCGTGAAGTATATGTCTATAAGACCATCGTTGTTGATATCGCCGAGAGCAACTCCTCCTCCATTATAGAAGTTACGGTAGGTATATGGATTAAATTCTTCGGTGTAAGTGAGGTTATTTGCAAAATCGATTTCGATATCGTTTCGCAATACAAAAAGCGTATCTGCTTTCTCATCAGAGCAAGAAAGAAACAATATGTTGGTTAGTATTACTAGTAAAATAATATTATTAAAACGCACACTCAAAAGTAAGTAATAATTAACACCAAGTACCATTTATTATACTACAAAATGGGTTTAATTAAATATCCCTCAGCATTTTCTTAATATAATAAATATGAATGAAACATATGAGATAAAAGAAAGGGCTGCTTCTTTCGAGGCAGCCCTTATAAATCATATTTTTCTATAATTCCTAGTACCCAGGATTCTGAGTAAGTGATCCTCCTGAAGCAGTAATCTGATCATTTGGAATTGGGAATATATTATAGTGTGCATCAGATGCTGCTTTTTCCCACCATGCATCGTTATAAGCATCAAATCTGATCATATCAGTTCTTCTAGAACATTCTTGGAACATTTCTCTTCCTCTTTCAGCCAAGAATCCTTCAGCATCAATAGTTGACAATGCAGAAACTCCAGCTCTTGCTCTGATCATGTTCACATCATTCAATGACATATTCCAATTACCAGCATCTCTAGCCATCGCCTCTCCTCTTACAAGGTGTATATCACCTAATCTTACGATAGGGTAATCATTATTCATGTTATCTCTACCTAATTGCTGAAAGCTAAACTTTCCAGGTCTTGCACCTCCTTCTCTTTGAGAATTAGGGAAGATTTCATTTATACTAGGGTTGTAACTCAACACAAGACTCTCATCATCAGATGCATAATCTAATATTGCTGAACCACCAAAATCAAGTTGATCTCCAACTATGAAGTTGTTCGCTTTTCTAGCATCTCCGTCTTCATAAGAATTATAAAATTCTTCTAAAGTTGCATATCCATTCCAAGGTTGACTTTGTAAGTTCCATGTAAATTGAGATGAATAGTGAAGGTTCATTTGAGAGAAGTTCATATTTGGACCAGTTACCTCATCAAAATTCGCTACAAAAATATGCTCAGGGTTACCATCGTTGTTAGGTGCAAATACTGCAGCATAACCACTTAGAATATCAGGATCAGTAGCAACATCAGGTCTCTTACCTAAATTGTCAACTTCACATCCATCACCACAAAGTGCATAAACACCTCCATTGATAATGTAATCAGCTGCAGCAGCCGCTTCCGCCCATCTTGCAGTTCCTGAATATACTTCAGCATTAAGATACACTTTAGCTAAAATACCTAGTGCACCATATTGATTGATAGAATATGAATTATTATCTGTTCCTAATGGACTATTTGATAAATCCATCCCAGCAGAAACTGCAGGAATATCAAGAGCATCTAAAATCTGTTTCTCAACAAATTCAAATACTTCTAGTCTACTAGCTTGTGGTGGATCATCTGACGTTTCAGTTACAATCTTCACACTACCATAAAGATCCATTAATCTCCAGTAATAGTATGCTCTCAAAACTTTTGCCTGAGATATAGTATTTGCATCAAGATCAGTTCTTTCTAATACTTCATTTACTGTATTGATCGCAGAATAATTTTGCGACCATGTACCGTTTATGAATGCATGAGTTGGATCATATTCGTGCTGGTGTAGCTGTATCAAGATACCGCCATCAAACCAATCACCACCTTTAGCTGCAATCACCATCTCATCAGTAGTAAGCTCTTGTATAGAGTAATATCCACCATGGTTTGCAGTACCTGCATCTCTAAGACTAGCATAAGCTGCCCCCATGATACCACCACCACCTTGATCACCAGGGATTGGAATCCCCTCTACATTGATATCACTAGTGATATCACCAATAAGGTTTTCTTCTAAATTTGTACAAGAATTCATGGTAAGAGCTACCGAGAATCCAAGCATCATTATTATTTTTTTCTTCATAATTAATTTTATTTATTATCTCAACTATGTTTAAAAATTAAGATTAACACCAAGGGTTATAGATCTTTGAGCAAAATAGCTATTTCTTCTATCCAATCCTGGAGACAATACATCGTTTCCAGATGACCTATTTCCATCCCCTGCAGGTCCAGTATCATTCAATGCTGGCTCAGGGTCAGCTCCACTATATCCTGTAATTACTAAAGGGTTTTGAAATATCAATGATACTTGTAACCCATCAACATAGTCATTATTTAAATCAAAGCTTCTACCTATAGAAAGGTTATCCAACTTAATAAAATCAGCTTTTTCAACATAAAGTGAACTGAATTGTGCAGCAGTCAGTCCTTCAACAGCCTTATCAGTGTTTACAAAATTGTACGATGTTTGTGATGAAACTCTAGGCTCATAAAATGCTCTAAAAGTATTCACTAAGCTATGACCGAATGCTCCTCTGAAGAAAGCATTTACAGACCATTTTCCAATTTGTATTTGGTTCGTCCATCCTATTTCGAAATCAGGAGTACCATTACCTAATACTTCAAAATCTACGTCATCTTCTAATGCTTTACCTTGATCAGTAATCAATATACCATCACCGTTAACATCAGCAAATATTGGAGCTCCATCTTCACCTACGCTTTCGAAAACTGGTCCCCAAATCTGTCCGATCTCTTCTCCTACTTTTACTCTAATTACATTTGTACCATTTTGACCAGGCGCTCCAAGATTAGCTCTTGTTTCTGCATCCAATACATATTCTTCTAGAGTAGTTTTGTAAGTAGATAAAACGATACCTGTTGTATAACTAAAGCTTTCACTGTTAGCAATATCATAATTTAATGCTACTTCTAGTCCATTAGTCTTCAATTCACCAGCATTTTCAAATCTTCTATCAACTCCAAACTCTGATACTTCAACCGTTCTCTCTAAGATAAAGTCAGAAATATTTCTTGTATACACGTCTAAAGTTGCAGATAATTTACCAGAAGTGAATTCTACACCAATATTAGTTTCAGCTTTCTCTTCAAACTTCAAATCAGGATTCGCCGCTCTTAATAATGTATTACCTACACCACCGTCAGCAAAATTCTGTAATTGTCTGATCTCTTGTGATAATCCACTCAGAATTGGAAGAGATCCAGTTACACCATATCCTACTCTCAATTTAAGTTGATCAACACCACCAATATCTAGGTATTTATTCAAATCAACACCGGCGCCAAGTGCAGGAAATAAACCCCACTTATTGTCTGCTCCTAACTTAGATGAACCTTCTTGTCTTAAAGATGCATTTAAGAAAATAGCATTATCAAAAGTATAATTTGCTCTTCCAAAAAATGCTATAATTCTGTTACCATCTTCTGGTGTAATATTAGAGCCAGCTCCAATAAAACCTGCATTTTGAAGATCTTGTGAAGTTTCAATAAGATTTAAGAAGTTCAAATCATTGTTAGGAAAATCCCCTAAGCTAGAAAAGTAGTCATTAAAGTCATCTTGTTGGTATGAATATCCACCTGTTACAGAAAGGTTAGAAGAACCTATGTCCGTAGTATAAGTTGCATACGCTTCATACAATTCAAATGTTGAATTACTTTCGTAAAACTCTGCAGATCCTTTTCTAGTAGGACTTGTTGCATTACCATTAAACAATGAAGTTGTTGGATAATAAAGTCTATTAGAGTAATCTGTAGTTTGCTTAGCCACCCTAAAGTTCGCTGTCAAATTATCAGTAACCCGATATCCTAAAGTTGCTCCATAGGTAAATTCATTTCGCTCTCCATTATTAATATTTTGATTAACAACAGAAGCAGGATTAAAACTATCGAATAAACCTAAAGTTTCAAAGTAACCACCAAATTGTTCAGAATTAAAAGGGAATATAGAATTTTCTCCTAAAACTGGGGCTGTTGGATTATAAAGTACAGCATATCTTAAACCTTCAGAAAAACCATTCTGTTGTTCTCTTTTTGTGTATGATGTATTGAAATCAATTTTCAATTTATCATTTAATGCTCTTGTACTGAAATTCAATCTCGTATTAAATTGATCAAATCCAGAATTTTGAAGGATACCATCAACTTGTCTTACGTTTGCTGCAATTCTAAAATTAGAATGAGCACCAACTCCTCCTGAAGCAGATAAACCATGTAAATGACTAAAACCAGGTCTAGTAACCTCATCCAGCCAATCTGTTTGTGCTCCTAAATCAGTACCTCCAGCGGCTACGAATTCTGTTGCATCTAATGTAGATACAGAATTAACAGGTGATGATGTAGATACTTGACCATTATATGTCAATTTGATCTTATCTCCTGCTTTACCTTTTTTTGTAGTTACAATGATAACACCAGAAGAACCTCTTGAACCGTAGATTGCTGCTGCAGATCCATCCTTTAGCACACTGATATTTTCGATGTCATTAGGATCAACATTATTCAATGATGCACCGATGACACCATCAACTACAACCAATGGTTGCGTGTTTGCTCCTACAGTCGAGATACCTCTCAATCTAATAGTAGGCGATCCGTTTGGATCACCTCCTCTGTTATATACTTGGAGACCCGCAACTTTTCCTTGTAATAATTGTGCAGGATCTGTAATTGCACCTTTATTAAAATCTTCATTGTCAAGTTTCACAACAGCAGAAGTAATTTCTTTTTCCTTCTGTGTTCCATATCCCACAACTACGATTTCATCAAGAACGGTACCCGCTCCTAATGCAACATTAACAGTAGTTCTACCATCAATCAGTACAACTTGGTTTGTGTAACCAGCATAAGAGATCTCTAAAGAATTAGATCCAGCGGGTACATTAAGTGAGTAACTTCCATCAATATCGGTAATAGTACCTATTGATGTACCTTGCACCAGTACGTTAGCACCGATCAAGGTTTCGTTTGAGCTAGCATCTGTCACTACCCCTGATATTGTAGTCTGGGTCTGACCCACAACGACAACAAACAAGAGCAACGAAAGTACCGACAAACATTTTGTGGCAAGTCTTTTCATACGTTTTAGATTGTTTTTTAGTAAAGTAAATAATTTAGCCTTAAAATATAGTAGTGTAAATTGTACACTAAGCGCAAGTTAATAAATAAAAACCCAATATATATACAAGCACGTATATTAATTTTTCATTATTAATATGTAGCATTATATAATTTCACCTTTTGCACCTAATACTACTTATTGTTTCATAGGTAGTTATGCTATATAATGCCGCAATATCCTTTAAGAATAGTAATATTAAGATTTTCTTCACATTGCGTTTATATAACGTTAACAGAGCTACAGGCGTTATTTGATTTAACAATAATGCAATAATGTTGGAACAATGATATTACTTTTATTGTAACTTGCGTATGATGACTGGTAGTAAAAAGTAATTATTTTATTTGAAATATTCTTATAAAAGAATACTTTTGCTAACAGTGATTTTATTCTTTAAGGAATGATAAATTTAATAAAGTACGTTTTTATTGCACCATTTCAAAGCGATTTCTTTACAACTAACAATTCTACACATGAAAAAAATTATACCTATCCTTCTTCTATTCATAACCTCTTACGCCTATACACAAAATGAATCCTGTGATGGCACTCGATTTATTGATGATGTATTTTCTGAGGTAACATCTACTAAAGGGTTGAAATATGGAGAAAACACAGAAATATTTGGCACATTCAAAGAGCTCTTCTTAGATGTCTATGAACCTGCAAATGATGTAGCAGAGAACAGACCCGTTATTATTGTTGCTTTTGGTGGCAGCTTCATACAAGGTACTAGAGAGGATGTTGCATTTTTATGCGAAGCTTTTGCTCGAAAAGGATATGTGGCAGTGTCTATAGACTACAGATTATTTGATGGTGCTTTATTCCCACCGCCATCTGGAATTCAAATGACTGAAGTCGTTATAAAAGCTGTATCTGATATGAAAGGAGCAATAAGATATATGAGACAAGATGCAGCGACAGACAACAACTTCAGAATAGACCCAAATATGATATTCACAAGTGGAATCTCAGCTGGAGCTATTGCGGCTAGCCATACTGCAGTATTAGATAGTACTGATATATTTGATGAAGGACTACAAGCTATAATAGATGCAAATGGTGGTATTGAAGGAACTACAAACGATCTTCCATACAGTACAGAAGTACAAGGTTACGTTAACTATTCGGGAGGTCTTGCTGATGCATCGTGGATGGACGAAAATGATCCTCCATTCCATAGTGTTCACGACGAATTTGATGGAACTGTTCCTTATGGAGAAGGATTCGCATCTGTATTTGGAATTGATATCATCTATATGGAAGGCAGTAAAATCATGCAAGAAACTGGGGATAGCTTAGGCATTACAAATAAACTTAGGACTATTGAGTCTAGTCCTATTCATGTTAGTTATTTTGCAATACCTGCGAATGGAATTGCTGTCATTAATGAATCGGCTCAATTTCTTTCTCATATAATTTGTGAAACAATAAGTTCGACATCAGAAGAGCAAATTGTAAATGAAGTTATCTTCCCTAATCCAGCATCTGACATTATTACAATAGGGAAGTTAGAAAACAAACTATTTAATGTAAATATCTACAATACTTTTGGGCAAAGAGTAATTTCAAAAGTTAATACAAAACAAATAGACGTTTCTAATCTTAGAGTTGGAAACTATGGAGTTCAAGTTATTGATCCTTTAACAAACAAACAAAATACACAGATAATAACTGTAATTAGATAATAATCTAACTTTTTAATCACTTATAAAAATGGCAATTCTGAGTATTCAGAATTGCCATTTTTTATATTTTAATTATTTTCTACGCTTAGAATTAAATCTTAACCACTCTACCAGCTTTACCAAAAGGAGGTCTTACAAAATACTGACCTATTGGGAGGTTTGAAATATCTAAATTATGTTTTGCCGATTTTATAATATCAGATTTCAGGATCTGTCCTTGACTTGAAACAACATCTACACGGTCCCCTATTACCAATCCTTCAATTGTAAATTGACTTTCTGTAACAGTAGGATATAAATGAATACGACTGATCGTGATCCCTTCACTACTTACATTTTCCAATTGTGCTAGGTCATATGTGTAAATACCCCTTGCAAAAGTACCCGCTACCAATTCATTACTATTACCAATTGCCAAATCATAGACTGGAAGAATAGGCATATCATCACCTAACCGAATCCAACTTATACCAGCATCTTCAGTATAATAAACACCTCCATCAGTAGCGGCAAATATTTTCATATCATCCACATCATCTTCAGGAAGTAGAATATCGTTAATTGCGATTTGTGGTAGGTTCCCATTTATGGATTCCCAAGTATCTCCATTATTCGTTGACTTATATATGTATGGGGTAAAATCATTGTCCTTGTACCCTTGTATGGTAACATATACCGTATTGGCATCACTTCTTGAGGTCTTAATATCTGAAATATATCTTCTTGGCAGGCCTTCATTTATCCTTTCCCAAGTATTCCCAAGATCTAGACTACGCCATACTAACCCATCCGAGGTGCCACAATAAAGATAATCTGTATTTACTGGAGATTCATCAAGTGTGGTAATATTATGTGTTCGAGCAAAACTCAGGTCTACTGTATCCGTTAAATTTTCACTTATCGGAATCCAGCTTGGAGCAAAAAGAGACTCACTTCTGTAAACCCTATCTGTACCTGTGTATAGAACTTCTGGATTAGCAGAAGACATGATGTATTGCATATCCCAATTTCTATTGCCTTCCAATCCTACAGCTGCATTTGCATAGTTCTCCCCTCCATCTAAAGTTACTCTGATGCCTCCATTTTGAGTTTCTACATACCATATATTGGGATCTGTTGGATGGAATAGCATTTGAAATCCGTCGCCACCAAAAATCCTAGGCCATTCATCTACATCAGCATCTGTCCCTCCTGTACTTCCATTATCTTGAGCTCCACCATAATAATTATCATCAAAATTACTAGTCGCAACTCTATAGAACTGTGTAGAAACAATATTTTCAATATCTACCCATTCGTCCTCTTCTAGTCTGTATGCTCCGCCATCTGTTGCTAAGATTACTTCTTGATTATTGAAATCAAGATCATGTTTATCTGCATGAACTTCATATGTACTCCAAGAAGGAGCCGCTAGAAACCAATTCTCTCCACCATCTTTCGTATTATACAAATCAACACTTAAAATATAAATATCATTTTCGTCAATTGGATTAACTCTAATTTGGCCAAAATACCACCCAAAGCCTCTATAAATATTGCATGGAATTGCATTTTCACCAACATTAGGAATTTGCACCCAAGATCCGCCTTCATCTACCGTTTTATAAATACCTTCTAATCGAAATGCATCCGAACATTCTTCCGATGGTTCATTTGAAACAAACATCGAGAATACTATATCTGGATTACTTTCGTACATCGCCAGCCCAGGTCTAACCAATTCGCCTGTTGGCAATCCATTGATAAGCCTAACCCATGATTCTCCACCATCTATCGTCTTGTATATACCAGCTTGGTCGCTTTCGATAACCGACTCTCTATTGTTTCTAATTCTAGTCCATGTGGCTGCATAGACTATATTCGGATCTTCTGGATGCACTTCAATATCAATCACGCCTGTCGAATCATTTAAATAAAACACATGTTCCCAATTATTTCCACCATCTGTTGATTTATACAATCCCCTATTTTCTGTTCGTTCGAATGGAAGGCCCATACTGGCGGCATATACAATGTCAGAATTCGCTTTTGAGATTCCAACTTCCGCTATTACTCCAGCATCAGTTAATCCTTTTCGCTCCCAATTATTTCCACCATCTGTTGATTTGAATATTCCATTTCCCGTTACCGGATATCCTGAGATATTTAGATCCCCTGTCCCTACATAAATATTTTCTGGGTTATTAGGATCGTAGGTAATATCACTAATTGAAAGTATGTCTTCATTATCAAACAGCGGCTCCCACGTTTCTCCATTATCTTGAGTTTTGAAAACTCCACCTATTGAATAACCAAGTAGCATCTCATTGCCATTTTCTGGGTTTACAGCTATACTATTTACCCTTCCTCCTATATTTCCCGGGCCTTGTTGTTTCCAATTCCCAAAACGTACAGAATTTTCCCTTTGTTTTTTGACATTTGCTAATGACGAACGATATGCGCTTAATGCAAACTTCTCTTCCGGATAGTTTTGTGCCAAGATATGTCCCTCCGCAGGATATAACTTATCCTCTGTTCGCTGAGCAAGATTATCATCATACGAATTGACCATATGATCGTTTTCACAGGAGCAAAATGATACAACTATTAATGTCAGTGCAATAGATATTTTGTGTATTTTCATATTCGAATATTTATAATCTGTAATCTAGCTGATTATCAATTAAACCATTGGAGATTTCCATCCTTTTATTTTATCATTATCCTTATCCGACAATTTTGCTCTTAATCGTCAAGCGTATATTAGATGTATTATACATTGAGTGCGTATTTCGAGGTGTATGCACTATAGCATATATAAACAAGACGTTTTATTCTAGTCTGTGTACTTCCCTGTCTTTCCCGTAATCCTTAAAAAGATAACCAGTAACACTTTTAAAAGCTTTACCACCTTTAATACTTAAATTCTCCAATGCTTGCGTCGGAGTCATAAAAAGATGTTTTTGCATAAAAACGCCTTATCACAAAAAAGATCCGATTTCCGACCTTTAGGTTGGAAAAAAATTGGCGAATGCTCCATCCGCATGCGGTGGGGCAGTCAAAATTTAGGATCTTTTTTACTTATAAGGTTGATATTAGCATTACCAGTTTCTCCATTCAAGTCAGTTTGAACAGATATTCCCCCCGTAGGAATCATTCTAAATCCTCTAATTTCTCCAACTTCAGTTTTCAACTCTTCATTTTTCATTATAACATCTTTCGAAACTTCATATACTTCAGAATTAAGAATCACAATGATTAGAATTGTCTGAATTAAACGAATAAAACAGATAAATCCAATTCCGGTTTTATTCCAAATCGTTTTTTGTTATTCGTCTATCGTTTTCGATCCCACTAATTAATAGACCTATTCCACCAATAAGATCAGATTCCACCCGACTGATATTGACTCCCAAAAGAATTCAACTGGAATGATTCGACATGAAAATCCATATATTAATAATAGTAGAACTAGTCCAAGGCTGGTTTTAGTGAAAATGTTTAATTTCTTTATTTTTTCACTTATTTTTAATGCTTGCTAAGTTTCTGTATATACATTGTTTCGTTTTCATTTTATACAATCAAATTTTAATTACATTCGATTTTGCCCAACATAAGTCAGTCATTAAAAATAAGATTCCATTAAAACATTCCGCTTCAAATATATTTCCACCGATCTCTCTATATTCAATTTTCTCGTATTACAAATCTCTTTTCAGCTCTTCTAATTGTTCTTTTGCAAATCCACCTTCTTCTTAAATCCATTCTTATATTGTTAACAGGGTTCCATATTTTAATTGCAATTTATCTCCTCGTGTATTCCTGTTTAGTAATTCGTGTAGAATATCATAAACAAATTGATTTCCCGACAACAAATTCTCTTTTAAGTCTTTGCTTAAATTATTATGAGATATTGATTGCAGACCTATTCGTTTGCCAAAGTCTAATTTCGTTAATATTACTTTTTAATATCATTATATTATTCTGACATGAAATTTTGTGATTGAATTTTTCCGCTAAGGTTCTGACATTCCTCTTTTGATCTTTTTTCATTTTCACTTAACGACCTACAACTCTCACGTATCTCCCAATATAAATACTAACCTCAATATTTATACTCAGACAAACAATATGCTAATCCTGTAATTTCGACCCATACGCCAAATCACCAGCATCTCCTAAACCAGGCACTATGTATGATTTAGCGGTAAGTTCTTCATCCTCGGCTGCCACCCAAATGGATGCATTAGGAAAGTGACGAATCAGATATGACAAACCCGTAGATGAAGCTATAGCCACTACTATATGAATTTGTTTTGGAGTACCATATTCTAATATTGCCTCAACACCTTTTTTCATGGATGTACCTGTAGCTAACATCGGATCTGAGATTACAACTACTGCATCATTAATATCTGGGCAGGTTACATACTGCATACTGATTTCGAATGTACCATCTTTATGATGTTTTCTATAGGCAGAAATAAATCCATTATCTGCATGATCTAGGTAAGAAAGCAATCCATTATGGAGCGGAAGGCCGGCTCTTAAAATAGTCGTTAATACTATTCTGTCCTTTGGCAAATGACAATCCGCAATCCCTAGAGGAGTCTCAACACTAGTTTTTTGATAATCTAATGTTTTGCTTATTTCATATGCAAATATTTCCCCTATGCGCTCCATGTTTCTTCTAAAACGAAGTCTATCTTTCTGAATATTTACATCTCTTATCTCAGCTATAAACTGATTGAGAATCGTATTATTTTCGTATAATCTGTATACCATACTTTATTGAATATATGATGAAAAAGGATAAAGTGTAAAACACATTGTTACATTTGTAATGCAATATGGAATAATTGGGACAAAATTCCCAATAAAAATTAAAATTATGGAACAGCTTTCTCCTACCCTTATTCTTTCAGTTATTATTGGTTATTTCTTAGTTCTTATCGCTATTTCATATTTCACCGCTGGTAAAGGAGATAATAAGACTTTTTTTACGGCCAACAGAGATTCACCTTGGTTATTAGTAGCAATTGGTATGATCGGAGCTAGCCTTTCCGGCGTTACGTTTGTTTCTATTCCAGGCCTTATCGGTAAAGAAAGCGGTGCAAATATTAACTTCTCCTACATGCAGATGGTTTTTGGCTACTTAGTAGGCTATACTGTAATTGCATTGGTCTTGATGCCTATCTATTACAAATATAACCTCACATCCATATATACATATTTGGATAAAAAGATAGGAAGAGGTGCATATAAAACTGGAGCTGCATTTTTTCTTCTTTCGAGAGTTATTGGAGCCTCCTTTAGGCTATATTTAGTTTCTATGGTTTTAGATATTTTTGTGACTGGGCCATTAGGTATTCCGTTTTTCCTAACCGTTGTTATCACCATTGTTTTGATATGGATATATACTTATAAAGGAGGGATAAAGACCATAGTAGTAACGGACACGTTTCAGACCGTAAGCATGTTGGCAGCCGTAGGTCTTACGATCTATGCCATAATGAATAGTTTAGATTCTAATTTCTCAGATATGTGGAGTATGATTTCGGATAGAGGATATACTAAAATATTCTATTTTGATAATGGGTGGAACGATGCGAACAATTTCTTCAAACAGTTTATTGGTGGTGCGCTTATAGCCGTCGTAATGACGGGTCTCGATCAAGATATGATGCAAAAAAATCTCACTTGCCGTACTCTTGGAGATGCCCAGAAAAACATTCTTACGTTTTCTATAATTCTAATATTTGCTAATCTCCTCTTCTTAATTCTGGGTGCTTTATTATACACTTTCGCAGCTGAAAAAGGTATTATGGTTCCTGAGATAGCGGATCAGCTATATCCTATGATTGCACTTGATCATCTTTCACCAATAGTTGGAATTATATTTATTCTTGGTCTTATTGCAGCAGCTTATTCTAGTGCGGATTCAGCATTGACAAGTCTTACTACTATATTCTGCGTTGATTTTTTAGAAATGGATAAGGATAATGTTGAAGAAAAAGATACCAAAACAAGACTTCTAGTACATGTCGCATTCAGTATTATTTTACTGCTTGTCATATTAGCCTTCAATGCCTACAATGATGATTCAGTCATCAATAAATTATTTGTCGCAGCCAATTATACATATGGACCCATTTTAGGATTATTCCTATTTAGTATTCTAACAGATCGAGTAACTAATAATAGTTGGGTATTGCCGATTTGCCTTGCTTCGCCAATCTTATGCTACATAATTAATAATCTATCTGGTCAGTACTTGGGTGGTTTCCAATGGGGGAATATGATTCTGGCACTAAATGGTAGTCTTACTTTCATAGGGCTTTTGATTATTTCAAAAACAAAGTCTAACCATTCAAAATCAATCGTATAAAACTTTTATTATCATGGAAATTAGAACTACAGAATCTGATTCAAAATATAGGCATTTAGAAGAAAAATCGACCCTAGAGATACTTACAGATATAAACAGAGAAGATAAAACTGTGCCGCATGCGATTGAAAAATCCATCCATCAGATTGAAGTATTGGCTGATGCCATATATGAGAAAATGAAAGATGGAGGTCGATTATTCTATATTGGAGCGGGCACCAGTGGCAGATTAGGAATCGTAGATGCAAGTGAATGTCCTCCTACTTTTGGAGTGCCTCATGATTGGGTTATTGGCTTAATGGCCGGCGGTGATAGTGCTATGCGTAATGCTGCTGAGTTTGCAGAAGACGACATCAATCTAGCGTGGAAAGACCTATCAGAACATTCCATTAATGATCAAGACTTTGTCGTCGGTATTGCCGCTTCTGGCACTACCCCATATGTAATCAATGGTCTTTTAGATTGTAATAAACGAAATATTAACACAGGATGCATTTCCTGTAATCTTGGTTCTCCTTTAGCCGCCACTGCCAAGTATCCAGTCGAAGTAGTTGTTGGCCCAGAATATGTAACTGGATCCACACGAATGAAATCAGGCACTGCCCAAAAATTAGTCCTTAATATGCTCAGCACTACAGTTATGATTAAACTAGGCAGAGTAAAAGACAACAAAATGGTCGATATGCAATTAACTAATAATAAATTGGTTGATCGTGGCACAAGAATGGTGATGGATAAATCAGATATCGATTATGAAACAGCTCATAAATTATTGATACTTCATGGAAGTGTAAGAGCTGCACTAGGTGCCTTAGGTCTGTAGATATTTTAAATATAATGCTTTCATAAGACCTGCGCATTCTACAAAAGAGCAAAGATGTAATCACAGTTACTTCCCTTTGAGTATTACCACAATAATATCCTAAAAAGATACTCAAATCAAAACGGCCAATTTTGACGAAAGTCAAGATTAATGTTACCACCTAGTGATTCTAAGACTTAAGAGTCAAAAACATAATTACTCCTTCCAACTTTATCTCCAATTAAGTGAGAATAATATTTACTAAAAGTATAGGTTCGTCGATATTAATATGATGACAATAGAAAAAGCTATCGTTTCTCTTGCTATATTCATAATTTCAATAGTAGAATCAAGTGAGAAAGTCCTCCCTTCATTTCAAAAATTAACATTAATGACAAATAAATATAAAATAACAGGTTTTGCGCGATTACTAATCTTCATGCTATTCTTTGCACCAATAGCATATATTGGAGTAAGTTATTATCAAGGCGAAGACGGAATAGAGAAAATAAAATCTTTATTTGAAGGCGAAAATAATGATACTGTCGAAATGAAAATACCAAAGAAAAAAGAAGAAATTAAAAATCTAGAATCTCAATTAGAAGCTTCTCAAAAAGACTTAAAAAGACTTGAAAATGAAACTAAATAAGCATAACAGCAAGCAATCATTTTTTAACTTTTTACTTTTAACCCAAGTATCTCTTCAGCAAATTTATATGATTTATTAATTACATTATCAATATCATTTGAAAAGACATGTGATGTCATAACATGTCTCCCCGCTTCAGGAAACACCTCTAGTCTTTTGATTTCTTCTGGTGTGCTAATTTGATCATAAAAATCTAGCATGCGTTCAACTGAGACTACTTTATCTTGATTTTCTTCATCTTTATAGTAATACCCCAGATAAACAGGAATATCAATCTTGGCGAAATTCTTCTTTAGCATTTCTTTTTTGATCAATGACTTAAGAGCAATTAATCCATCAATATGATATACTTCTGACCAATACTTTTTTGCGGTATCATTATAACTTACCCTATTGTAATCTCCGCCCATTACCATAGTAAGTAGCTGTCTCCCCCAAGGACCTGTTATAATATTAGAATTGGTATCATAAACATCGATATTGGGCGAATACATATACATACCGTGTATAGCTTCATCATAAGGTGATAAGATAGCAGCCAATGTACCTCCTGTTGAACAAGTCATCAATATCACTTTATCACCTAATAGTTTACCTATTGCTATCGCTTCTTTTGCGGAATTTATTAAATCCTCTGGTAATAACCCTTTGAATGCATCATCTGTATTTCTCCCATGATCATATAGTCTTGGTAAATACAAATTAGCCCCGTACCTTTTGGCAAAATCAGTGTGAAGAGGTGCTCCTTCTTCATGACTAGCTGAAAAACCATGTAAATAGACAACAGAGTATTCCGTTTTTGATTTTGTGGTGTCTGCCCATACGATCTTCGCTTGATTACCAAGTTTTAAGTCCGACACTTCCGATTCTTTATCATTGATATAACCATCAAGACCATCAAGTGGAATATCGAATATTATGGGAGTCGGATCAATGTCCTTAAATGTAACTCTAGGTCCAAGCAAAAATACCGCTATCATTAATATACTGATAATTCCGGTCCATTTTAATACTGATCGTAGCAATAGTTTCTATTTTAAAAGATTATAAACACTCCAAAAGTAACTATAATTTAGGTAAGCATATAAAAATAAAAATAAGAGCTTCAAATAAGATAACGTAATATTTAGGTCAATCCCCAATTGTATAATTATGAATCAATGTATAAATTAAGTAAAATAAAATGCCATCCTTTATAAATCAATTAAAGAACTATATATTTACTATCTTGAATTAGTCTAAATAGCATTAATGGGAGTTATCAATAATATGAACAAGCTAAAAAAAGAGAAGAAAAACAATTCTCCACTCAATCCTATTTGCATAGCTAGCTTAGGTAAAAACGACAATTCTAACAAAAAGTCAGTTTTAGACCTTAAGGTAGGCGAAGTCGGATATGTGAAGTCATTTGATAATCTTGATTGTGCATGCAAGCTGCTCACACTAGGTTTACTGCCTAAATCAAGAGTAACTGTTGTCAGAAAATCTCCTCTGGGTGATGCACTTTACCTACAATTAGATGGTCACAAAATTGCAATCCGTAATAATGAGGGTGCAGCCATCTTAATAGAAGAATAGAAATAAATGAATTTGGAAAAAGAAAACTTTACAATAGCCCTAGTTGGTAACCCCAATAGTGGTAAATCTAGCCTATTTAATATATTGACAGGATTAAGGCAAACTGTGTCAAACTTCCCCGGTGTAACAGTAGACAAAAAGCTAGGATCTATCTCACTTTCTGACGGTAGACAAGTAAAAGTGGTAGATCTTCCTGGTCTATATAGCATGCACCCAAATTCCAGTGATGAGAAAGTGGTGGTGAATATACTATCGAACAACAACGATCAAAACTACCCTGACCTTGTCGTATATGTCGCTGATGCATCTAATTTGGAAAGGCATTTATTGTTAGCAACTCAGATCATCGACTTGCAGATCCCAATGATATTTACGCTCAACATGATAGATATCATTGATGAAAGAAATCAAAAAATAGATACTAAATCACTAGAGAGCTATCTTGAAATCCCTACAGTTGCCATCTCAAGTAGAGCCGAAATAGGTATTGAAAATCTAAAAAAGAAAATTGAAAAATTCACTTTTGATAAAAAAAGTGAATACTTAAGGTCCATTAGAATTTATAATAACCCTTCTTCAGTTCACAAGGCCATTGAAGAGGTAAAACAAAAAACAGGAAACCAAAACGAATACCAAACTAAGATCTTGCTTCACCATCATAAATGGCTACAACATCTATCATCCAATGATAAAAATGCTATAGAATTAGCCGTTGCCAAAAATGAATTCGATGATATCAGAAATCAATTGGATGAAACTATGGCTAGATATGCTAGCTTCGGGAAAACGTCAAGAAAAACGATAGTGACCGATGGGCAATACCCAAAAACTAAAACCGACTTAATTGACAATGTCATAACACATCGATTTTTTGGTCCCTTGATTTTCTTTGGCATAATGTTTTTTATGTTTCAGGCTATATATGCTTGGTCAGAAGCTCCAATGGATTGGATTGAAGGCTTTTTCTCATTTTCTGGAAGTATAGTAAGAGATTTATTGCCTGTTGCTTGGTATACTGATCTTATTGTAGATGGTATTATATCTGGACTGGGTGGTATATTGATATTTATTCCGCAGATTACAATATTGTTCTTATTGATCGCAATCCTAGAAGAAACTGGCTATATGTCTAGAGCGGTATTCATGTTTGATGGTATCATGCAAAAGTTTGGTCTAAATGGCAGAAGCATTGTCTCTTTAGTTTCATCAGGAGCATGCGCTATTCCAGCGATAATGGCAACACGGACAATCAGTAGTTGGAAAGAAAGGCTCAACACTATAATGGTGGCGCCACTTATCAGTTGTAGTGCTCGGATTCCTGTATATGCAGTTCTAGTGGGTTTTGTAGTTCCAGATCAATCAGTCTTAGGCATATTTAATGCTCAAGGACTTGTATTTATGGGCTTATATCTGCTTGGCATTGTTGCTTCATTGGCCGCAGCATTAGTTTTCAAAATAATACTAGATGTCAAAAACGACAATTCCTTTTTGATGATCGAATTACCACAGTATAAAAAACCAATTTGGAAGAATGCTTTTCTAACTGTGAAAGAAAAAGTAACCACATTCGTAATGGAAGCGGGTAAGGTCATATTAGTAATCTCTGTTTTACTATGGTTTTTAGCGAGTTATGGGCCTTCCACCGCTATGGATAATGCGAATCAAGAAGCAGCAAGTTATGTCCAAATCAATAATCTATCCGATGAAGATGCGGACAATTACCTTGCAAGTAAAAAGATTGAAGCTTCATACGCAGGACATCTTGGAAAATTCATAGAACCTGCAATAAAGCCACTTGGATTTGATTGGAAAATAGGGATAGCTTTGCTTACCTCATTTGCAGCAAGAGAAGTTTTCGTTGGTACTATGGCTACAATCTATTCTGTAGGATCAACGGATGATGGAGCTACAGTAAGCGAACGTATGGCAGCAGAAATAAATCCTCATACTGGTGCAAAAGTATATACGAGTGCTACATCTTTATCCTTACTTATCTTCTATGTATTTGCAATGCAATGTATGAGTACGTTAGCTGTTGTTAAGCGAGAGACAAAAAGCTGGAAATGGCCAATAATTCAGTTTTTCTACATGGGAGCGTTAGCTTATTTTGGTAGTTTATTAACTTATCAAATAATGAGTTAGGATTAGAAGTCCTTCTTTATTTCTAATGAAGTGATTTAAGAACATAATGTTAATTCCTAGGCAAACTGTTTATTCACTCCCGATAATTATTGGAATCAGCTTTTTCGTTGAAAGCCTGCTTGCTGTTTGACTCCAGAATATTGAGGATCATGTCTTCTATTTTTTCTAAAAAACCGAATAAAGACATAAACATTATTTTGATACTTAGCTTGTGCTTACGCTAAAGCTATAGCAAGAAATGGATGGCTATGTATCTCCAAATGGGGTTTTCCCAATAATTATTGGAAGAAAACCAAGCTAAAAATATCGTCATTTTTCGACAGGGCATTTACAAATCATTTTAACCTTGGTTTTTAAATCTCTTCAATGCTAAATATCACTCAATTACAGATTGAAATATAAATTCTATTCTTTATACTCAAGTATACCAAACCCAATATATATGGACTTAATGTAATATAAACACTATACTTAGTGTAAAAAAAGCCACATCTAAACGCCCATAATTCTTTGGATTTATCGGTTTACATTCTGAATTTTGCATTGTCCTACAAAGTAATTATTAACAATTATAATTCCATCGATGACTAGAAATCAACCGGATAATACACCTAAAAAAAGCCTAAACTATTTAGGTATCAATGCAAGTGAAATCCATTTTAATCTTTCGGCTGATGATCTCATTGAGGCTTCTGTCGATCAAAATGAAGGGATCATCACCGACAAAGGAGCACTAAGCATTACAACTGGTCGATTTACCGGTCGTTCTCCAAAAGATAGATATATTGTAAAAGATAAAATCACAGCTAACACTGTAGATTGGAATAACATCAATAAGGCAATTGATCAATCAAAATACGAAAGCCTAAAAAAGAAGTTAAAGTCTTATCTATCTCAGCAAAAAATATATGTAAAAGACGGACAGGCATGTTCAAACAATGATTACAAACTGAATATAAGACTTGTCGCCGAAAAACCTTGGAGTGCACAATTTGTGCATAATATGTTTTTAAGATTAACTGAAGCACAACTCAATGAGTTTTCTGTCGACTGGCATATATTGTGTGCACCCGGTTTTACAGCAGATCCAGAAGTAGATGGAACACGCGCTCGTAATTTTTCAATTATAAATTTCACTGAGAAGACAATTATAATTGGTGGGACAGGATACACTGGGGAAATCAAGAAAGGTATTTTTTCTGTCTTGAATTATATCCTTCCAAAAGAAAGGAATGTGTTATCCATGCATTGCTCAGCGAACATCGGCGAAAAAGACGATACTGCGATATTCTTTGGTTTATCTGGAACGGGGAAGACTACTCTCTCTACTGATCCTAACCGTGCACTAATAGGTGATGACGAACATGGATGGGCAGACGATGGAGTATTCAACTTCGAAGGAGGATGTTACGCCAAATGTATAGATCTAAGCGCAGAGAAAGAACCTGAGATATTCAAAGCTATTCGGCCTGGAGCTATCTTAGAAAATATAGGTTTCGTAAAAGAAACTAACATTCCCGATTTTACTTGCGATAGCATCACTCAAAACACCCGAGTTTCCTACCCTATCCACCATATACAAAATGCTCAACCAGAAAGCAGAGGAGGCAATCCGAAGAATGTTTTCTTTTTGACTTGCGATGCTTACGGAATATTCCCCCCTGTTAGTAAATTGACCAAAGCACAAGCGATGTATCACTTCATATCAGGATACACAGCGAAGGTAGCTGGTACTGAAGATGGGATATCTGAACCTCAAGCTACTTTTAGTGCATGTTTCGGAGCTCCTTTTTTACCATTGCATCCAACTAAGTATGCAGACATGTTAGGTGATAAATTAGACCAATACGAATCAAACTGTTGGTTAATCAACACCGGATGGACAGAAGGTGCTTTTCCTCAAGGACACAGAATGAAATTGGGATATACTAGGGCAATTATCACAGCTATCCTCAATGGTGATTTAGACAGTGTAGAGTACAATCAAACAACCATATTTAACCTTATGGTACCCACATCATGTAAAGGTGTACCATCAAAACTACTAAACCCTATAGATACTTGGGCGGATGAAGAGGCTTTCAATGATAAAGCAAATCATCTTGCAGAATTATTCGTAGACAATTTTGAAAAATATAGTGATGAAGCTAGTACAGATATCCTGTCCGCCGCACCACAAGCATTAACATCAGTCGTCATATAGTTGTAGAAGACATTCTTAAACAAAAATGACAAAAATCTCTTTCGATGGCCACTGGATGTATTTCTGGTGGCCTGATTTGTCTATTAATGTATTCGCGACTTTAGTTGCGTGCCTTCAACTCTCGATTGGTTCATAATATGTTTAAAGCTTACTTATCTGGACTCTTGTTAGATATATCCCCAGCTAAGTGAGTTTACTAAGCTAAAGTTCTTGAATAAATCAGCCCCCCATCAACGCATTACCCGTAAGATTAGCCACTAAACCGACGACACCAGAAATGATGTATTCGACTCCAATAGCGAGAACTATAAATCCCATGATCCGTGCTACAGCTTTTAGCCCCGACTCTCCAAGAAACTTAAACAAAAGTGGAGAAGATCTTAGGATAAAATAGATAAGAATACCTGTAAATACGATAACTCCAGCAATCACAAACCTGTTTGATAATTCCTGATATTCAGAAAAGAAGCCAATTAGCAGAGAAATAGATCCCGGCCCCGATAGCATAGGCATGGCCATAGGTGTAAATGATACATCTTCTTTTTTGATAGCTTCTTCTCTCACTTTATCGCCTATTCTCTTTTTGGTAGTGTTACCGTTTAGAAGAGCGAAACCAGACATCATGATTACAACACCACCGGCAATTCTTAGTGCAAAGATACTAACTCCAAAAAAACTAAGAATATATGTACCTCCCCAAAAGAAACTCATCAAAATAATGATAAAGTATATGCTGGTCATTAAAGACGTATGGTTTCTTTCTGCTTTAGTTTCATCAGCTGTTAAAGTAAGAAATACAGGTATAGCTCCAAGTGGATTTACCACAGAAAATAAAGATGCCAATATGGTTATTGCTAATGTACCCATTCAATTAATTAAGTTTTTCAATAAATTTAATAGCCAGCACGAGCTGTTCTTCTCTTGTAAGATATGTATTATCTATTTCGATAGCATCTTCCGCTTTTCTTAGAGGAGATATTTCTCTGGTCGTGTCTATATGATCTCTATGTTCCAAATTTTGTTCTACTTCCCGGATGGTTACTTCTTTGCCAGCAGCTATTAGCTCTTGGTATCTTCTTTTGGTTCTTACATCTTTGTCGGCAGTAATGAAAAACTTAATATCTGCCTTAGGAAAAACAACTGTACCAATATCTCTGCCATCCATCACAATAGGCTTTGACGAAGCTATTGATCTTTGAAGTCTGACTAATTGCTCTCGCACAGCACCGATAGCAGCAACTTCACTTACATTATTGGAGATTCGCATAGATCGGATCTCAATCTCTACATTTTCCTCATTAAGAATACAGGTGTTCTTACCATCAATATATACAAAGTCGACATTGATCTTTCTTAGAGCATTCTTCACTTCTGTTTCATTAGAAAGCGCTACATCATGTTTTAGGAAATAGTAGGTCACCGCACGGTACATTGCTCCAGAATCCACATAAATGTATGAAAGTTCTTTTGCAAGGGCTTTAGCCATAGTACTTTTTCCACAAGAAGAGTATCCATCAATTGCTATTGTCATTAGCTATTAGTTGAATTTGTTTAGATATTTAATGATTAATGGGCTAAGATAATCAAATGTAAAAGCAGATGACTGAATCAGGGACAGGAATAAAAAAAATCTCATCAACCAGCAAAGGTGATGAGATCTCTCTTATTCTTTATTATTAAGGCACCAATACTAGTATTCATCCTCATTAAACAAGAAGTCATCCTTTCGAGGATAGTCAGGCCAGATATCTTCCATAGTTTCGTATATCTCTCCTTCATCTTCAAGTACCTGTAAGTTTTCAATTACTTCTAGAGGTGCACCTGATCTTACTGCATAATCAATAAGTTCATCTCGTGATGCAGGCCACGGAGCGTCTTCAAGTTTGTGTGCTAATTCTAGTGTCCAATACATTCTTTAATATTTATAATCTTTCAATTTTTGCTTCGTTGTTGAAACAAAATATCGAACTTATTAAGTCTACAAGTCCGATCAAAATTCCCACAAATCTAATTTTCTTTTTGATTTGTTTGGATTAGTTTTTCAAATTAGTTAGAAAATAATTCCAACTCACTGATAATGAGGTCGATTAAATAATCAACATTGCATCACCATAACTGAAAAATTTATATTTTTCTTTGATTGCCTCTTGGTATGCGTCCATGATTAAGTCCCTTCCTCCAAATGCACAAGACATAATAACTAGACTTGATTTAGGTAAATGGAAGTTTGTAATCATCGCATTTGCAATATTAAATTCAAATGGAGGATAAACGAATAAATTTGTCCATCCTTCCGCTGTTTTAAGATTTCTTGTTGCAGAAACTGCAGATTCTACAGTTCTCATAGAGGTCGTCCCTACTCCACAAACTCTTTTGTGTGCCGCTTTCGCTTTATTAACTACTTCTACGGCCTCTTGCATTATCTTGAAGTACTCCGCGTCCATTTTATGCTTAGATAGATCTTCTACATCGATTGATCTAAAAGTACCTAATCCGACATGAAGGGTTACATCAGCAAAGTTTATTCCTTTGATCTCTAATCTCTTCATCAATTCTTTGCTGAAGTGCAGTCCTGCTGTTGGAGCTGCTACAGCACCAAGCTCTTTGGCATATACTGTTTGATACCTTTCAGCATCTAATGCCTCTGGCTCTCTGTCTATATACTTAGGAAGAGGTGTGTTCCCCAAACTCTTTAAAACTTCTCTGAACTCAGCATCATCTCCATCATAGAAGAATCTAATTGTTCTGCCTCTGCTCGTTGTATTATCTACTACTTCAGCTACCAAGACATTCTCATCTGGATTGTCTTTAGGTGAGAAGTATAGTTTGTTTCCAACTCTTATCTTCCTCGCTGGATCCACCAATACATCCCAAAGTCTAGCATCAGAGTTCAATTCTCTAAGTAAGAAGACTTCAATTTTTGCACCAGTCTTTTCCTTCTGCCCGTACATTCTAGCTGGGAATACTTTAGTATTATTAAAAATGAAAGCATCGCCCTCATCAAAATAATTAAGTACGTCTTTGAATTGCTTGTGCTCTATCTTCCCAGACTCTTTATGGACGACCATTAATCTAGATTCGTCTCTTTGCTCAGAAGGATACTTTGCTACCAACTCTTCAGGTAGTTCAAAATTAAATTGCGAAAGTTTAGTTCTCATATTTTAATATTCTCTTTAAAAGGCTGCAAAAATAATAATTTCGCTCACAAATACACTATATAGGTATACCATTGCTCAATTACCTTGAATACTTATCTACAATCGTGCCGCTTATTTTGCATAAATCATACTAATTTCAAGATTGAAGAGACTCCAATTCTAAAAATATAGTTCTATATGATTATACATTGAACGATGAATATCATTCATTGATCGAAAGATTGTATGTATATTCATAATACAAAGTAAATTGCGGTAAGTTAGTTCTACAATGAAAGTATTTTTTAAAATTATATACGAATCAATGGTCCAAGCGCTCCAGTCTCTGATTGGAAATAAGCTACGTACCTTCCTATCTCTATTGGGTATTACCATAGGGATCTTCTGTATCATCGCTGTAAAATCTGCCGTAGATTCGCTAGAGCAGTCTATTAAATCTGGGTTCAACGAGCTGGGTAGTGATGTCCTTTATGTCGACAAAATGCCATGGGGCGAAGATCCGAATCAGAATTATTGGAAATACGCCAAGAGACCTGATGCTAGTTATAAGGATTACGAAGCGATATCAGAAAAATCAAAATTATCAGACAAATCCGCTTTTACCGTATTCACAGGAGGTAGGACAATAAAATATAAATCTAGTTCTGTATCCAATACTTTCATCATGGGATCTACCTATGAATATCAGGAAATTCAAAATCTGAATATAGAAAAAGGAAGATATCTTACTCAGCAAGAATATATAACAGGTGCCAACAAATTAGTTTTAGGATTCCAAACAGCTCAAGTATTGTTCAACACCATCGACCCAATTGGCAAATATGTAAAGCTCTTTGGTCAGAAATACCAAGTAATAGGTGTTCTAAAATCTGAAGGTGATAATCCATTTAATATTCTAAATTTTGACGAAGTACTCTGGGTTTCTTTTCCTAATATCAAAAGATTTGTAAATACCAATGAGAATAGCCGAATCGGAAGAATGCTCAATATCAAAGCTAAAAAAGGTGTAGATGTACAGGAACTAAAAGGCGAAATCACAAGTATCCTTCGAGCATCTCGAAGACTAAAACCAAAAGAAGATAAGAACTTTGCATTGAATGAACTATCTGCCTTATCTAGCATATTGGATGCTGTTTTTGGTGTTCTTAATATCGTAGGTCTTTTGATAGGTGTATTTGCATTGATCGTGGGCATGTTTAGTGTCGCCAATATCATGTTCGTATCTGTAAAAGAGCGGACCAATATTATCGGTATCAAAAAAGCACTTGGAGCAAAACGTTATATCATCCTTCTCGAGTTCCTTATCGAATCCATTATATTATGTATGATTGGAGGATTGATTGGACTTGCCTTAGTCTTGGCTGTTCTAAAAACAATCTCATCCTTAATACCTTTTGAGATGTACTTGTCTACTAATAATGTAGTAGTTGGAGTTACTGTTTCAGTAATTGTGGGAATTATTAGTGGGATCATACCCGCTATTCAAGCTAGTAAACTGGACCCTGTGGTGGCAATGAGGGGCTGATTGGTTTAATAAGTAAAATCGATTACTAAATCAATGAAAGCTATGAAAGCTTCGTATTCATCGTACTAATATCGCTATATTCTTTTCTGGGTCTTTACCTATTTTCTCCGAAACATCTTCGAAGTGCCTCAAAAGCATCAACAAATAGATATTCATAAATTCAAGATAATAGAATTATTTCACTTTTGTCCGAATTAGGCTTTGATGAAATTTAAGATTAGAAAGATGAAAACATTACCCACATTTAACATCCAATCCTCTCAAACATTCTAAAATCCTATTTCAGACAATATATCATACCTTCTCCATAATACTATCCAAATCAACATGGTTCTCAATCAATTGAATAGCCTTTTTTATCTTCCAAGGCGTCTTACGGTTGATCTTCACCTCTATTTTACTAATCTTGACTACACAGCCGTAAGTGTCCAAGTGAGTTCTGATCAATGGTAATTTATTTTTTTCGATGTACTTCAGTGTGCTGCTGTCTATATTTCCTTCACCCGTAGCGACTATACCACAAAGAGATGTTTCTTCAATGTTATTGATATTCTCTAGATTTTCTATTTTTTTGATCACACCATTTAATGCCCTAGTTGAAACGACTAGAAGTTGGTCTGGCATCTTTTGTAACTTTTCTAGATCTATTAGGGATCCAGGTAAAATGCCCGCTACCTTATTATTATCACAATCTGCATTATAGATGATCGTTCCATCTACGGACTTCGCAACACTTCTTATGAGAGGATATGCGAGCGTTTGATCATAAGGTATCACACCTAGTAGCGGAAGATCGTTGCGAACAAGCCATTTGCTGACATATTCCGTTACCTTCTCGATTTTTTCTGCTCTCACTTTATTGAGAATCACTCCAATAATTGGAACTTCATTTTCTCTGAATATAGCCGTACACATATTAAGCATATCTATTGTACTCCCAATCCCCCCTTCTACCACCATCACTACTCCGGCATCCAATAGCTTTGCCACTCGGGCATTAGATAGTCCTGCAACACTTCCCACACCTGGGTGACCTGTGCCTTCGTATACCGTAATATCATTATTATTGGTCATGTACCGCTTGGCCTCTTTTATGATTGCATCAAGGTCGTACTCTTCAGGATGATCAAGATACTTCTCTGTGGCACCTTTGCCTAAGATAACTGGACTGTGATATTCGGGAATAAGGTCAAAGTGAATCAAATCAGCAAACAAAACTGTATCCTTATCGACTATAAGGTTATTAATATCTAGAAACTTCTGCCCTACTGGTTTACAGTAACCTACTTTTATTCCTTTTTTCATAAAACCGGATACGAGGCCAAGTGTCGAAGTCGTTTTCCCAACGTGCTGGCTACTGGCCGCAACATATATATTTTTGTACTTCATAATTCAGTTTTTAATTAAAGTTTGCTTGCTATTTTGTTCGTTTTCTGCGAAAGACTTTGTTGATCGTTTTCTGCGAAAGCCTTTGATCGTTTTCTGCGAAAGCCTTTGATCGTTTTCTGCGAAAGCCTTTGATCGTTTTCTGCGAAAGCCGATCAATGATCGTTTTCTGCGAAAGCCTTTGATCGTTTTCTGCGAAAGCCTTTGATCGTTTTCTGCGAAAGCCGATCAATGATCGTTTTCTGCGAAAGCCTTTGATCGTTTTCTGCGAAAGCCGATCAATGATCGTTTTCTGCGAAAGCCTTTGATCGTTTTCTGCGAAAGCCGATCAATGATCGTTTTCTGCGAAAGCCGATCAATGAATCAAATTTCTTACTCTTTCTATACCTGATTTTGCTTTTTGGTGTAAGCTACTTTTATACTCATCTGGTGAAATATCTAAGCATTGTTTATAGAACCGCCTGGATTGCTTGTGTTTCTTCTGTTCTTCTAGAATGAGTCCAATCTGTAATGCAGAGTTGCATGCCATATAGGACTTAGACTTTATTCCAGTATTGATAGTAATAGAATAGAATTCGATTGCATCAGGATAATTCTGTAATTCATGACTGATTCTTCCCATCCTGTAATTAAATTCTAACTGATCAGCGCCAGCTTCGATAAACATGTATGACCTTTTCACTAACAGCGCATAAGCCTTAGAGTAATATCCACCATCGAATAATAGACGAGCTCTAAGCAAAGTAGCATTGGGAATTTCCTTATTTTCGCTTTCCTTGAGTGCCTGTTTATCCTCATCTACCAATTTGAAACCTTTATCTTTACAGAGTTTCATGTATTTCTTGTAGGCAGAAATATCTTCGTTAAGTGCCAATTCGTACCATGCTAGTTTCTGATAAGCTTCTTTTACAAAATGACGTCCTTCAAAATCATTTATGAAATTCAAAATATAATCACTTGCATCTGCATCAAGAGAATACAACTTGTACCTACCATACATGAAGTCTAGATATGGAAACGGCATATAAGCATCTCCGCTTGGTCGCTCCTCTAATATCTTTTTAGCCTCTTCATTGTATCCATTCTTGTGTGCAATATTAGCTTTCAAAAAACAAATAAGTGGACTCTGCGAATGATCCAAATCTGCATTAGTCAACAGATTATAAGCTTCTTTTTTCTTATTATTTTGAAAAAATAAAATGTAGGCATAAATAGCATAAGACTCTTCGGTGAATAGGAAGTTGTTATCCGCAGCATATGATACGACTTCATCGATTTCATCCGTACCTAATTCTATCGATCCCTTAATTCCCATTAATGTCCTAACCCATCCTGGTAGGCTTTCGC
Organism: Halioglobus sp.; assembly: GCA_047628935.1. GTDB lineage: Bacteria > Bacteroidota > Bacteroidia > Chitinophagales > Saprospiraceae > CAJXUU01. The sequence continues at coordinate 36,245 of JBLHWH010000020.1, forward strand.
ACAATGCATGTATTATGCTCAAGCTTTTCTTATTTGCTATAAAATTTGGAAAGTCTGTTTTGTTTTTCTCTAATAATTTATACGCTTTCAAAACTTCTCTTGCAGGCTTAGTTCGTTCTCCAAACTTTAACCTAACTGTCGCCCACTGTAGATGAATTTCGGCTATGGCAAAACGGTAATATGGACTATCTTTATTTCCTTGCTTAATCTGTTTGAGTCTGTAATCTTTATTAACTTCTAGTCGTTTGTACTCTATTTCTTCTTCATTAATAAATATGGTAAAAAAGTCAATATAGTTTTCTATAAGATAGACGAGTTTATTATTCGGATCATTCCGCTTTATTTTAGCAATCTTCTCCTTTCCTTCATCGAATCTGAGTGTAGATACTAAGCGATATGCTTCTTCTATATCAGGTGTCGATTCGAAATACCCTTGTGCTAGAATAAACCCCGAATGGAAGACCAGAAAAAAACTTACAATTAATATTTTCAAATTATAGTGCACTGTAGTCTGATATCATTGATTCAATAATGTAAGTGAGTTTAAAATCCCTTTTGATCCTAACGACTTCCCTTTTAGCATTGCTAATTCACATTTTCATTTTTGATATTCTCAAGAAGGAAGATGTTACAACTCGTTTTGCTCATTAGATCAAGTGCCATTATTTATTATTCGTATTAATATATTAATGACCACAAATTGGAATTATTAAATCACTTCAAAGTGCAAAATAGAAAAAAGGAACGAAAGTGTAGAGTCGCAAGTGCTATTTAAGATTGTATTATATATTTAGAGGAATGAATATTTTATGTTCCTATACTAATTTTAAACATGCGTGTATTTGGAATTTCCACACAGGAGGGTAGTTCACTTGGAAATCAAAAGTACCAACTATACACTTTTCAACATAGCGCACATTTCATTTTCTTTACGAACAATCATTCGTATCTTCGCCAACCTAACATTTCATATCAAATGACAAACGCCAAAACAAGCATTAATACGGATATACTAAAAAAAGCTTATAGCATTATGCATACGGCCAAATCGATGGCAGAATTGTATGAAGAAAACATAAAAACTGTCTCAAAGTATGTTCATGCTACAAGTAGAGGGCATGAAGCGATACAGATTGCCGCGGGAATGCTGTTGACTCCTCAAGATTTCGTAGCACCTTATTATAGAGATGATGCTATGCTTCTATCAATAGGCTGTACACCGTACGATCTTATGCTTCAAGTATTAGCAAAAAAAGATGATCCTTTCTCTGGAGGCAGAACATATTATTGTCATCCAAGCCTGAGAGATGATGATAAACCTACTATACCTCATCAATCTTCAGCTACAGGTATGCAGACCATTCCTGCTACAGGAATAGCAATGGGGATTCAGTACAAAGAAAAAACTGGCCTATCTGTTAATGATTATGGTAAGAATCCTATCGTAATTTGTTCTATTGGAGATGCTGCAATGACTGAAGGTGAGATCAGTGAAGCATTACAAATGGCGGCACTCAAACAATTTCCAATCATCTATCTGGTACAAGATAATGATTGGGATATATCAGCAAATGCCGCTGAGACCAGAGCAATGAATGCAGCAGAATATGCTAAAGGATTCCCTGGCATAGAAGCCATATCGATAGATGGAAGTGACTTCGTGACTTGTTATGAAACGATGAATGAAGTCATTGAGAAATGTAGACTAGAAAGAAGACCATTTTTAGTGCACGCTAAAGTGCCACTGCTCAATCACCATACATCTGGTGTAAGAAAAGAATGGTACAGAGATGACCTAGAAGAACATGCGACTAGGGATCCTTATCCGAAATTGCAGAAAGTGCTTTCTGACAATAAAGTATCTCTTGGTGAAAGAGAAACGATAGAAAAACTTGCCCTTAAAACAGTCAATAAAGATTACAAAAGAGCTTTAAGTGCAGATGATCCACAGCCTGAAGACCTGTTTACCAATGATTTCGCTCCTACACCAGTAACCGAAGAAAAAGGAACCAGAAAACCTAAAAACGGAGAAGAGAAAGTGATGGTCGATAGTGCGCTATTTGCTATACAGGAATTAATGGAAGATCATCCAGAGTGTTTGCTATATGGTCAAGATGTAGGAGCTAGATTGGGAGGAGTATTTCGAGAGGCCGCTACCCTAGCTCAGAAATTTGGAGACGATAGAGTATTCAATACACCAATACAAGAAGCATTTATCATTGGAAGCACTGTTGGTATGTCTGCAGCAGGATTGAAACCTATTGTAGAAGTCCAATTTGCAGATTATATATGGCCAGGCCTAAATCAATTATTTAGTGAAGTAAGTAGAAGTTGCTATTTGTCAAACGGTAAATTTCCAGTCAGTATGATACTGAGGGTACCTATTGGTGCTTACGGAAGTGGAGGGCCTTATCACTCAAGTAGTGTAGAGTCTGTCCTTACGAATATACGAGGTATCAAAATAGCGTATCCTAGTAATGGTGCAGATATGAAAGGCTTGATGAAAGCAGCTTATTACGACCCGAATCCAGTAGTCATGTTAGAGCACAAAGGTCTCTACTGGTCGAAAGTAAAAGGGACCGATATGGCTAAGACAACCATGCCTGACAAAGACTATATTTTACCTTTTGGAAAAGGAAATATGATAATTGAATCTTCAAAACCCAACAAAAAGAGCGGTAACAACGTTTTAGTCATCGCTTATGGAATGGGAGTTCATTGGGCTTACAATGCTGCCAAGAATCTAGAAGACCATGTAGGCATTTTAGATTTACGTACATTGTACCCGCTTGATGAAAAATTGATATTCGAAAAGTCGAAAGAGTATGGTCGTATTCTGGTCATTACAGAAGAGCCTGTTCATAATGGATTTGCTCAAAGTATAGCCTCTAGAATACAGCAGGAATGTTTCCGTCATCTTGATGCACCAGTGACAGTGGTTGGTGCTGAGAACATGCCAGCCATACCTCTAAATGAGACTTTAGAAAAGACAATGATTCCATCTGCGAAGAAAGTAAAAGTGGCCATTGAGTCATTATTGAATTATTAATAAAAGAGAAACCAAACATGGAAGATAAGAAAGATAAGTTCACTAAAAACATGAAAAAGTGGACGAAGATTAAAGGTGAAAACAGTTGGACGATGTTCAAAGTAATCGCAGAATTCGTAGATGGATTCGAGACGATGAATAATATCATACCTAGTATTTCGATTTTCGGATCCGCACGTACTAAACCAGGAGAAAAATATTATGAATTGGCTTCTACAATGGCTGCAAGATTGACTGATGAAGGCTTTGGTGTAATCACTGGAGGTGGCCCTGGAATCATGGAAGCTGCCAATAAGGGTGCATTCGAAAATGGTGGAACTTCAATCGGTTTAAATATTGATTTACCTTTCGAGCAATCACACAATGCATACATCGACCCTGACAAAATATTGAATCATAGATACTTCTTCGTGAGAAAAGTCATGTTTGTGAAGTATGCACAAGCATTCATTGTAATGCCAGGTGGTTTTGGTACACTTGATGAATTGTTCGAGGTTTTGACTTTGATCCAGACTAAGAAAATCACTCCTGTACCTGTTATACTTATGGGCTCAGAATTTTGGGGTGGCATGAGAGAATGGATACAGAATACGATGTTAGAAAGTCACGGTACCATTAGTGCTAAAGATATGGATCTTATTCCTATGTCAGATGACCCAGACGAGGTATTAAAGTATATCAAAGATTGGTACACTGATCATCCAGAGAATTTGGAGCCTAATTATAACTTGTAAAAACTGCATAGAATTTGAGAAGTAAAAAATCCTAAACTTTGGCTACCCAAAGGCAAACCATCGGGGCATTCGCCAAAAAAAATCCGATCTAAAGGATCGGAAACAGGATTTTTTAGTATAAGTCATTTTTCAAAACATCCTTTTATTGACCCCGACACAGACATCGGGAAATTCACAGATTGAAAGAATATAGAGGGTCATCTTTTGCAAGATGGTCCTTTTTTGTTTGTTCGTAATTATGCCAATTACATTCTCCAGTATGTATTCTCGGTTTGCTTTCGTCAAATATTCAATCCATTCTCCTGTCTTTCTTGATAATGTCTTCGACATGAATTCGATATTACGAACGATTATTAGCACATTTGCTATTCTTAAAATGGCAAGATGTTATTACTGTGATTAACTGATTTAATTTTCCGAAACGATAGACCTTCAAAACATCTCCATATCTCAGCAAATTCATTACATTTAAGGAATGACATTTTAAAACAAAAGCACAGTAGATTCAATAAAGAATAGGATCCAGTTTTTATAATTACACCCTTCCAGGGTTCTCTTTTTCTTAATTTCATAACGATGGGTTAAAACCCACTGCTATAGAAGCTCCACCCTTACAGGGTTTAATTCCTCCCCCTTAACCCTGCTCCAAAAGAGGCATATCTTCTTGGGTCTAGCGTTCAGGAATCAATAAAACTTGCTCTATTCACTAGCCTTCAATGGCCTAGAATTAACTACATACTTCTCAAATAGCTCTGAATGATATGGATTTGCTTCATCAAATGCGTGTCCATATTTTCCAGTAATAATCCGCTGACGTTTGGCTTCGTAGAGAGATACTGCGCAGGCTACTGATATATTAAGACTTTTCGTGAGGCCTGATTGAGGGATGATGAAGTTACCATCTACCATAGATAGTGCTTCTTCACTCATTCCTCGGTGTTCGTTGCCGAAAAGGAGAGCTACTGATCTATCTAATTCTAGATCATATAAGCCGACAGAATCAGTCCCAAGGTGAGTGCCGTATATATTGTCGTATTTCTTTCTTACTGCCGAAAAACAAGCTTCTGCATCATCAAAAACATGAACATCTACCCATTTCTTAGAGCCTGAAGAGCTTTTGTGTCCAGAGATTTTTTCCAACACATCTGGGCTTTCGATTGTATAAAGAGCATAGACTTCCGCAATACCTACAGAATCGCAGGTTCTGAGTACGGCACCTAGATTATGAGGATCGTAGATATTCTCTAGAATTACCGTTAAGTCTTGTTGCCTATTGGCAGCTAATAGCTTGAGTTTATCTGCTCTAGCTTCTGTGATTAAACTTACGTCTACTGCCATCTATTTTGTATTTCTGGCAAATCTATTGTTCTTAAACTCGATGATATCTACATTCTTATTTTCGAAGTAATTGATCTTCTCCATTCTATCGTCAGGCGAATCTAATCTAGATGGTTCCACACTATATTTTGCTTGTAGATAGTATCCTTGATCCTTGTGTAAGAAGAATTGGAAGTTCTTTCCATACTGATAAAGATTACGTCCGATATACATGAGGTTATCATATCCTTCATATGCATCATCTGTTGGGAGCGCTCCATATTTACCTACAAAGTCTCTCTTGAATCGAATAACATCGCCATCTTTTTCATCTACAAATTTTGATCGTGCTACTTTCATATTCAATGAATAGTAATAATCAAAATTGATCTTTTCCGATTCTATCATTATTGGCATGCCATATACGACCACTTTCGACATTCCTTTTTCTACACTTAGTCTCCTTAGTGCCCCATAGATGAAGGCTTCATCTTCGAATGACCAATTTGGAATGATCATTACATTTGTCTTATTTTCTACAAAAACGCTATCAAATGCAGTTTCACCCATATCTATACTATCCTGAATAAGCATATATTCTTGCAGGTGATTTTCATCACTTTCTCCCCAAACATCTTTAGCCATTTTTTGGAGCTTGTTTGTTCGCTTGCCGTCCTTATCTTTTGGACTACTTAGCCGACCGAGGATGTATACATTTTCAAGATCGTCATAGTTAGACTTTATATCTTCAAATATAGAATAGTAGTGTTCGTCAAGATTAGGTCTTAATTGAACATAGTAAGGATTGTCTTTTGCTATCGTGTTACTTGCTTGCCATGGAGAGACTAGAGGGATCTGATTCTGCTCAGCTGTTTCGGCAGCTATTCTAAGGTTTGATCTTTTATACGGCCCTATCATAACATCTGTCTCAGAAGATATTGATGAAGGCAACACATCATCGAAGTTTCTTTTCTTTTCGTCTACGATATTGACATTAAGCTTGATACCTTCTCTTTCTAATATCTCAGTAGCTACTAATAACCCAGAATAGTACTGTACAAACCTATCTGACGCTGATTCAGTATTGACATAAGAACCTGCATCAAAAGGTATGAAGTACGTAACGTCATATACATCCTCTTTAATGATTTCAACATCACCAAGTTTGAACTTTTTTGGTTCTGTTATTGGTGGTTTGTTATCATCCTTAGCTTCTGTCCACTCGATTTCTTTGACCTTTTTCCTCTTCTCAACTTTTGATACTTTATTACCGTTAGTAGACTTAGATGTACTTCGCTTTGAAGTCCTCTTCACTGCCTTATCGGTGCCTCCACAAGATGAAAGCAATAAGCCAAAAATCAATATAAAAAACAGGTTTATAAAATTCTTAATTGCCAATTTATTCCCACTCAATTGTGGCAGGCGGTTTAGTACTGATATCATAGACTACTCTATTTATTCCTTTTACTTGATTTATGATTTCACTGGAGACTGTTGCAAGAAAGTCATATGGTAGATTGCTCCATTCTGCAGTCATACCATCGACTGAGTTTACACAACGAAGTGCAACAGTGAATTCGTATGTACGTTCATCACCCATTACACCTACAGACTGCACGGGTAGTAAGATTGCTCCTGCTTGCCACACTTTATCATACAACCCATGTTTTCTTAGATTATTGATAAATATAGCATCCGCTTCTTGGCAAAGTTTTACTTTATCTTCAGAAATAGGTCCCAATACTCTGATCGCAAGACCAGGACCAGGGAATGGATGTCTCCCAACTAATTCGTCATTGACACCCATTTGAGTCCCTACCCTTCTTACTTCATCTTTAAAAAGCATTCTGAGCGGTTCAATAATTTTCAGATCTAACTTATCAGGAAGTCCCCCGACATTGTGGTGTGACTTTATGGTAACCGATGGACCATGAACTGACACGGATTCTATTACATCTGGATAGATGGTTCCTTGTCCCAGCCATTTTACACCTTCTATTTTCTTGGCTTCCGCTTCGAATACTTCTATGAAGACTCTACCAATAATTTTTCTCTTGGTTTCTGGATCACTTACACCTTCAAGTTCTGACAAAAACTCTTTGCCTGCTCTCACACCTTTGATATTAAGTCCCATGTGTTCGTATGAGTCTAATACTTGTTCGAATTCATCTTTTCTTAAAAGACCGTTATCCAAGAATATGCAATATAGATTGTCTCCGATCGCTTTGTGAATAAGTGTAGCCGCGATTGTACTATCTACTCCGCCAGACAGACCCATTAATACTTTATCATCACCAAGCTTGACTTTGAGGCTAGCTACTGAATCGTCTACAAAATGAGCAGGAGTCCAATCCGCCTTACATTTTACTACTTTATGAATGAAGTTACTTAAAATGTCTTTACCACAAAGACTGTGATATACCTCTGGGTGAAATTGCAAACAATAAACTGGATGCTCGAAAGCTCCATCCTTCGATTTATAAGCCGCTATTGGAATACTTTCTGTATGTGCTATAATTTCAAATGTTTCTGGCAGTTCTAATATTGTATCACCATGAGACATCCAAACTTGAGATACAGATTCTAATCCTCCGAGTAGTTTGTCAGTCGCCGCTTCAGCTTGAAGCATTGCCTTTCCATATTCTCTATGCTCTGATCTTGCTACTGTACCCCCCATTTTGTGAGCTATATATTGTGCTCCATAGCAGACAGCTAGTATTGGATAGTGTCCAACAATTTCAGACAAATCAACTTGCAAAGCTTTTTCTTCCAAAACAGAAAAAGGACTTCCTGATAAAACTACACCTTTAATAGATGGATCATTTTTCGGGAATTTATTATAAGGCATTATCTCACAAAATACATTCAACTCTCGTAATCGTCTAGCAATCAATTGAGTATATTGAGATCCAAAATCTAGAATTAATATCTTCTCAGTCATGCCGCAAATATAGTTTTTTCTAAAATATTAAGGGTTTAATTATCATACTAGAATGAATGTCTTTGCGTTAATTTAATTTCTAAAACCTTCTCTCTCAACTCTAATGAAAATAAGTCTTCAATAAATTATTCTATATTAGTGCACTTATGATTTAAGCCATAAATCAGTTATTACTATTTTAAAACTTTAATCAATGAAAAGCATCATTGTTTTATTCTTATTGGCTTTTTGTAGTAATTCAAGCATGGCTCAAGGTTTCTTAGATGAAACAAACAGGTTTTTATCAAAAAAGAATCTTATTTAACCCTCAAGGATGGATCTGAAGTTATTGGGTTCATCAAAGACATAGATCGTAAAAAAGGCCTAATAAAAGAGATTCAACTTAAAGTGGATAGCAAAAAAATAAAGTATAAACCAGAAGATATTGACTTTATGTATTTGATACCTAGTGGATACGACAAATTTGAAAGAGGTTATGACAACATGCTCGACATTGCAGAAATACAAAAAGGAGTGGAAAATTCTATTTGCAGATTGTAAAAAAATAGAAAACGCATTTAAAGAGAAGATGAAATGGAAAAAAATTAGCGAGCATATTTATTATTTTATCTCAAAGTGTGATTAAGTATTTTTTTTCATTTAGACTATAATTAAAGAATTACTCAAGTTTGAAGAAGGTTTAGGCATTTTTCTTTATCCGTCAATTCAGGGTTTTCAATTCCAATCATTTGCAAATATTATGTTAAGGAATAAAAATAAACCCCATACCTAACTTCATTATGTATCTTCGCATCCGGTTTTAGTCGACTGACATTATTTAATATTTATATTTTATACTGAGATGCATTATTTTCTTTTTATCAAAAAGGTAATACTTACCTTGACTTTACTTTTTTCCGTTAGCGTTATTTTTGCTCAAGTAACCGATTCATTGATGATGGAGACAGACTCTACAGATGTCTTTTTTGAAAAGATCAGATTAGATAACTCTACATCATATAGAAACGAATCGACTGGAGAAATAATTAGCCAAGCGGAATATACTGTTCTTTGCGAAGCTGATGTTTCTGGTCATGAAGGGCACAATCATTACGATTACTGGCAATGCGACAAGATCAATCCATACAAAGATGTCGTATTACCTACTCCTTTTAAAATAGAGTTTGATCAAGAGACATTTACACACCCAATAGATGGAAAGATTGTCGTTACCTCACGATTTGGTAGGAGAAGAAGAGGGCCACATAGAGGTTTTGATATAGATCTTGTAACAGGTGATTTTGTACGATCAGTATTACCTGGAAAAGTCAGATTTGTAGGATATAGCAGAGGCCATGGTAAGACCGTAGTAGTAAGACATGCTAACGATGTTGAAACTGTATACGCACATCTTTCAGCATATACAGTAAAGATCAACGATGTTATTAAAGAAGGGCAAATCATAGGATTCGGTGGTAATACGGGGAACAGCCGTGGAAGTCATCTACACCTAGAAGTGAGATATAAAGGTGTATGTATCCACCCAGAATATGTATTCAATTTTGATGGAAGTAATACTATAAATGGCCGTAAGCTATGGGTGACTAATGGATGGAAAAGCCCAAGAATGCATAGCTCATATCGTAAGAGCAAGATCAAACCACTTGAAACAGAAACAGTGGCATTGGCCTGGCAAAAGAACGAACCAAAATATCATAAGATAAGAAGAGGAGACACCTTATCTGAGTTAGCTAGATCATATAGTTTGCGAATCTCTGAGATATGTAGTATGAATGCCATATCTCGTAGATCAATACTCAAAATTGGTCAAATAATCCAAATCAGATAGATCATGGATTCCAATAATAAATTCTTAAGTGGAACACTGAACACAATAGTACTGGCACTTTTACAAGAAAACGGTAGAATGTACGGCTATGAGATTTGTCAGAAAACTAAAGAAAAAACGGATGATGGAATTCTATTAACGGAAGGTGCAATCTATCCTACACTTCATAGATTAGAAAAAGATGGATTAATAAATTCATCAAAAGAGAAAGTTAATGGGCGTACAAGAAAATACTATTGCATAAATGACAGTTCTATAGTAGAAATCAAAACGCAAATAGATCTACTAACACAATTTACAGGCCATCTGCGGACAATACTAAAACCTACTTTATGATCCATCCTCCGCTGGTTATTGCTCGTATAGTCGAATTACTAAAACTATCTGGTGTAACATCTGATACAAATGTAGAGGAGATGACAGATCACTATCTTACTCAAATAGAAAGCGACATTTCAAATGGCTCTACTGAACAAACGGCAATAAGGGAAACATATCAAGTAATTGCAAGGACAAGCCTAAACGCCATAGAACAGAAAGAAACGGAAAAAGGAAAATGGATACTTGGTACTATAGTTATTACTTTACTGCTCCTTTTTATAGTTACTCAATGTAAGAACAGCAAAGAAGTAGTTAACTCAACTGCTGATATAGCATCGATAGAAATACCCGACGGTTGGCCGATCAATAGCGATATTGATCAAATCACTTCAGGATTCGGTCTTAGAATGAATCCAATTTCTAAAAGCAAAAGATTCCACAAAGGCATAGATATAAAAGCAACTAAAGGTACGCCAGTTATATCTACAGGAAATGGTAAAGTAATAGTTGCAGGATATAGTCCCTCTTCAGGTAATTACATCCTTATCAAACATAATGAACAGTACAGCACTAGATATGATCACTTATCGAAGGTTGACGTTGTCAATTCACAGTCTATAATAAAGGGTGAAACAATAGGCCTTGTAGGGAATTATGGAATTAGCTTGGCACCTAATTTACATTATGAAGTGATCAAAAATGAGTTAGTTGTTGACCCTATGGACGTGATAGCTCCATGACTTATCACGCACTAAATCAGATTCGACTGTAAGCATTTTTAATCTCCTTGTATATCGCCTTCTTCAACTTCTTTTCGTAACTATCCATAGATTC
>JBLHWH010000021.1:0-45916 GCA_047628935.1 Halioglobus sp.
ACGGAAGTTTGAAGTCCGAAGACGGAAGTTTGAAGTCCGAAGACGGAAGTTTGAAGTCCGAAGACGGAAGTTTGAAGTCCGAAGACGGAAGTTTGAAGTCCGAAGACGGAAGTTTGAAGTCCGAAGTTTCCCACAAACGTAATGCCCGCGATATAGAACACCCCACTCTTCTGTCTTCTGTCAGCCCTCTTCTGTGTCCTGTCTCCACTCCCATTTTACTTAATATTTTTTCTAAAAGCTATCATCATATTCATAAGATTGAAAGCATCATCATATAATTTTTCGAATTCCTCTTCGTTCATATACTTACGTCTTTTTGCCTTATGTAAGCAAGTAACTACCTCCGCCAATGACCTAATGGAATAGCCCATAAACTTTTTAGCTTCTGGATTTGATTGTCCAATAGAACCCTCTGAAATATTTAAAGCAATAGAATCGACCGCACGCCTAATTTGAGAAGAAAGATTATAGATTTCCATTTTAGGGAACTCACAAGCCAGTGTATTTACCTCTTCACCCAGATTCATCGCTTTTTGCCAAATAATTAATTTTTCAAATTTGAATTTCATTGCTGATTATTTAATTTATAAAGTTAGAAGACAAGAGTCGGGAGACCGAAGATATACTCAATCGTAATTACGATGATATATTATTCTTCCACCTTCAATTCTCCCGTCTTCCATTTTCATTCATTCTGTCTTCCGTCCTCTTTCCCTTCCTGCTTCTTTTTCCTCCCGTCTTCTCCCGTCTCCCGTCTTCCGTCTTCCGTCTTCAACCTTCTGTCTCCCGTCTTCTCCCGTCTCCCGTCTTCTCCCGTCTCCCGTCTCCCGTCTTCAACCTTCTGTCTCCCGTCTTCTCCCGTCTCCCGTCTCCCGTCTCCCGTCTCCCGTCTCCCGTCTCCCGTCTCCCGTCTTCTCCGTCTCCCGTCTTCCGTCTTCCGTCTTCTCCGTCTCCCGTCTCCCGTCTCCCGTCTCCCGTCCCCTTAACCTCTCCGCCCCCTACTGCAACTTCACTTCCTGCCCTTCCAATAAAGTTTGTAAACCTGCTACCGCTATTTTTTGACCAACAGTTAAACCTCCTGTTACCACAAATCCTTCCGATGTTAATTTACCAACAGTGATAGGTAGTTTTTTAACAAGTGTTTTGTCACTAGATTCATCAATTAAAAACACAAAATTCCCTTTAGCATCTTCACCAACAGATACCGCAGGAATTACCAACATTTTGGTATTTTCTTGCTGACTGCCAAACTGAAAAGTAACATTAGCTGCCATACCTGGACGAATTTGCTTCGAATTTTCGATACTTACTATAACTGGGTAAGTTGGTGAGTTTCCAGATGCAAAAGCTACTTTTTGTACTTTACCATTAAACTTTTGATTTGGAGCAGAGGGTACTTCAACCGTTACTTGTTGACCTTTTTTAAAATTATTAATAAGTACTTCGGGTACACCCACTTCAATCTCAGGATTACCTTCACTACTTAATACAGCTATGGGACTCCCTGCACCAACACCTTCGTTAGACTCAACCATCACTGAAGTAATGATTCCATCCATCGGTGCAGTTAATCTGGTATAACTTGCTTGATTACCGGCTGCCTGAACTTGTTTACCAGATGTTGTTACTTGAGTTATTGCAGAGGCAAGTTGTGCTTTGGCAGCATCGTATTGCGCTTTCGCAGAAGCCAAACCTGCTTTTGCTTGTTGGTATTCACTTATAGCAACACTATTATTTTCATATAACTTTTCTACTCTATCAAAAGTAGAACGTGAATTGATTAACTGACTTTCAGCACTTTTAACATTGGCTTCGGAACTCTGTGCATTAGCTTCTGATCCTTCTTTTTGTGCTTTTGCTTGATCCGTTTGGATTACATAATCTATAGGGTCAATGCTTGCAATTAACTGACCTCTATTTACCTTATCTCCAAGTTCTACGCTAACCGCATTTAGTGTACCACTCACCTTAAAACTTAATTTTATTTCGTGTTCAGCTTTTACTACTCCTGGGAATGTATAAACTTGGGAACCATTAGAATAGCCAACTTTTTCGTACTTGACAGGCTTGATTAATATGACTTGTTCTTTAACTTTTTCATTACAAGCCATTAGAGAAAACATCAAAAGGAAAAGCGAGAAGTATGATTTTATTTTAAATGTATTTTTCATTTTATTTATAATTTGATAAGCGATTATAACGCCTAAATTAATACTTTTCTCGCAAGATGACTTGACGTCCGCTTGCGACAAGTTCGCAATTTAATTTTGATTAAAATGTTGTTGAATCTTATTGAAAAAATTGTCTTTCTCCGCTGGTGTTGCCAGAAAATTAAAATATCCAATCGATCGCTCCATATTCAAAAAGTCTAAAATAAAGGTATAAATGGCATTGGTCGATTGAAGCTTTGTGGCTAATGCATTATTTTGCGCATCAATCAAAGTGGTAATATTCGTTTGACCAGCAGAATAAGCATCTTGAACAATCTCGTAATTTTTTTGAGAAGCATCAGCTGCAGTTTGTGCCAATGCCATTCTAGAAAAAGACGCTCCTACATTTTCTAAACTGGCTCGAGTTAGTAATTCCAATTGATTTTCAGCATTTTTTCGAGTGTGCTGCAATTGAATAACATTGAGTTTGGATTGCTCTATTAATTTCCGTCGATTATTTCCTTGAAATATTGGATAAGAAACTCCTAAGCCGATATCCCAAGTGGTCACATTATCCACTTCTGGAAGCCCTTCAGGAATATCAAACCTCTCGAGAACTCGATTAACAGAACCGCTCATCGCTACCGAAGGTAAATATAGAGCACGTTCTCGTGACAATTGCAATCGTTCCTGCACCTTTAGCCCTAAATCAATCTGCGCCAACTCAGGTAAATTTTCCTTTCCATAACTGACAATGAAATCAGCAAATAAATCCAATGTCCCATAGTCGTTGATAAAACCTACTCTTTCATCCGTAATCATTAACATAGATTCAGCAATAGTAGCATCTGCAATATCAAAAGGCTCATTTATAGGGCGATTAAGCAACTGATTGAGTTGAAATTTGCTTTGACGCAATCCGGCAAAAGCATTATTAAGGTTAATTTTCGCATTGGCCAGTTCAGCTTCCCACCGATTAATATCAGAGGCGCCTGTATATCCAATCGCTTCTTTGGTTTTGGAAATATTATAATTGTCGTTGTTTCTTTTGACGTTTTGTTCCTGAATATTGAGGTTGTTTTTTGAAAATAAAATATTCATATAAGCACTAACAACGTCAATAACTACATCCAGTTGCGTTTGGAGTAGTTGCTTTTTTTCACTCGCTTTAAGTATTTTCTGTATAGCTAGATTGGCCAGAATTGGTTCCGCAAAAATGACTTGAGAGGCACTTCCACTCAAAAACCAATTCCCTCTGCCTTGTGCTCCTTGTCGGGTAAAAGCGGTAAGTTCATCTGTCATCAAAAGACTAGTAGACGCATCAACTTGTGGCAATAAATCTGATTTGGCAATGCCTATTTCAGTATCGGCAATATCAACAGCGATATTATCAACTTTAATATTTAAATTATTTTGAAGTGCCTTCGCAATGGCCCCGTGCAAAGTCAGTTTATTATCAGTTTGAATATTATCGAGATTGGACAATATGGCTTTTGACAAAATATCAAAATCTGGATAAATCCCAATTCTACGCGCCGTTTCCATATTGATGATAAGATTATCTCCATAAGTTTTCATCTCAACCGAAAGATCAGAAGGGGATTGTCCTTCTAGAATTTTTATGACGTTAAGCGCTATTCGTCGAGGTATTTTCTGAAGATTCTCTGCTGTTTCATAACCTGTTAATGCACCTGCATCCAGATACCGTTCTCCAAAGAGTGCAGCGGAAGGTATTTTATTTTCATTGATTACCTGGAAAAAACTTTGCACACGGTTGGTATCTTTACCAAAATATGGTAATGCATAAACCGCAACCTTTTCATCCCCCATTTCAGTGAAATGTTTGCCAATATCTTCACTATAGAAGATATGGTCTACCGTTACATTTTTTCCTTGTAGGTATTTAGCAAAAAGTTGTTTGATAAATGGAGATTCACCAATAGTCCCTTTTTGCGTTATTACTTCTAAGTGATCAAAAGGATAAATCTCGTAGAGTAATTTTAAATCACGCTCCATGTTAAAAGGCGACTCTGTGTAGGTGAAATTCTTTATGCCTGATGTTCCTTCGGGAGTCTTTGTCAAGCCTTGCAACTGAGCATCCAAAATTATAGAACTAATAGTTGGTTTTGGATAATCTTTTAAATTAATGGCATAGTTAGAAGTATTGGTCCCCAAAGCAATCACTATATCATTTGAAGCATAAGCATTGGAGAAATTTGATGACTGGTCCTCATTCTCTAAAGTTCCGTAGTAAGTGTTGAACTTCACTTCAAAACGATATTCAGCCAAAAGCATAATTTCATCTTGAAGATTCTTTTCATACTGAAATTCAAATTCACTGTCTGGTGCGGAATCATTAATAACCCCAATGTTGAACACCGTCTGAGCCACCAGAGGATGCCGTAGTAAAAAGAAAAAAAAGATGAATAGATTTCGCATTAGTTTTTTTAAATAAGTTAATAATCAACACATCAAAGAATAATTATTCTTTTAAATATATAAAAAATCTCAATAATTACTGCTGACTGGCGTCCCAAATTATTTTAAACATGCTGCTCAATGTTTTTTCAGTATTCTAAAGCAGGCAAATCTAAGTTGGTTTTCGGTATTTCCCATCCAAAAAATGTTCTAATACAGTCCTTTTAGAACGTTTACTTACCTATCAAAAATTGAGGCAAAAAACTAATTCATTATGAAATCAAGTAGGATTACGGGATGGTATAATTCATTTCTTATCCAGTATCCAAAATGGCTATAGGATGTGCGTAGAGCTATCTAAATTGTTAGCCAAAGAGTTTCAATTCATATTTCTATAATCAGAAGGATTAATTTCTGTCTTTAGTTTGAATAGTTTACTAAAATGTTGAGCATATTCAAACCCTAAATCGTAAGCAACTTCACCAACCGAATAATTAGTATTGAGCAATAGGTTTTTTGCTTTGTCTATTATGTAGGAATGTATATGATCTTTAGCACTTCTACCAGTTTCCAATTTCAACAGGTCACTTAAGTAACTACCTGACATATTCAGCGCTTTACCACATTGGGTTAATGTTGGAAGACCTTTATTTTTCAATTCATCAGAAGTGAAGTAAACTTCAAGGAATTTTTCGAAGCGGCCTATAAAATCCTTATTGAGATTAGTTCGAGTATAGAATTGGCAGGGCATAATAACGATTACAATATTTTATTATATACTCCAAGTTGACAATTATTAATTCCTGAGAGTGTTTATCGATATTTTGTAGTAATTCAATTTCAATGCTTTGCACCAAACCTGTCAGCATATACTTTTCTTTTTCAGAAATATGCAAAGCCTCATTAATATCATATTCAAAAAATGAATACTTATTTATTGTTTCACCCAATTCCGATTTGCGAATGAGATCGGGATGAAAAAGAATATTCCATCCATTTTTATCCAATTCTGCGTCCTAACTATCAAAGATCGTCACTTGATTCGGTGCAATAAAAGCCAAAGTTCCCTCTTCATAGTCATATGAATTTCGCCCATATTTAAAAGTACCTTTGACATTAACCTTCATACCAAGCAAATACAAATCACTCGTCATTTTTTGTGCTTCCAAAATCAATCTTTGGCCATTCTCTAATAATCGTAATTAATGAATGTAATGGTCTCTCTAAACCAAACAGGTGGTGAACTTCTGCAACACTTTTCATATGGAAAAATCAGATATTTTGAATTTTGTTTAGGTGATTAATACTGAATACCCGTCATCTTTTCTGAGATTTCCCAAAGTCGCTTACCATTCATTTCATTATGCGAAAGCGCATTAGACTTCACAATAATTGGATGACCTCTCATTTCAAATATATTGGAAGGTCCATAATAACTTCCCGACTTCGCTTTCTCATCAGTTCCCGCTCTAAGCGTAGGTAATGTACCCATTTCTACTGTTTGAGAAAGTATATTTCCTAAAAATTTAAAGAGACCAGAATGCCTATCCAGCTCCGTCTTAGTCCAACCCGGATGTGATGATATGACCATTGGAGCATTAAGTTCGTCCTTAAGCTTTTTCGACAATTCGTAGGCAAAATATAAATTCGCTAACTTACTATCTCCATAAGCTTGGGTTGTTTTATAGTCTCTGTTTTCCCAATTGATATCATCAAAGTTGATGTCTCCTGACTTATGTGCCACGCTTGATGTAACAACAATACGAGCATCTTTAGTACTCCTTAATAAAGGCATTAAATGCCCAGTTAAAGCAAAGTGTCCTAAATGATTAACGCCCATTTGTGTTTCAAAACCATCTTCTGTTTTTGAATAAGGACACATCATCACACCTGCATTATTAATTAAGATATCCAAGCGGGTGTAAGATACCTTTATCCCATCTGCAAAAGCTTGCACAGATTTCAAACTATTAAGGTCAAGTTTTCTAATATCAATTTTTGCGCTTGGGTATACTTTTTTAATTTCTTGAACAACACCTTCTGCTTTTTGCGTATTTCTAACCGCCATAATTACAGTTGCATTTTTTCCTACCAATACTTTGGTCGCTTCTTTCCCCAAGCCACTTGTCGCTCCTGTTATGATGATTGTTTTACCATCTTGATTAGGAATATTATTACTAGTCCATTTTTGTTTTGACATGATTTTTTTGTTTTTGAATTAGTAATATCGAAAAAATAAGTGGGCCATTTCAGTCTAGAGGTTTTGTTCATAGTCAAGTCGCAAAAAACGGAATTATGAAACGATTAATAAGTATTTTCGTAACAAAGGATATGAACTAAAGAGGGTGCATTTCAGAATGGAAATTTGATAATTCCATGTTCAAGAATTCTAATTTATTTTTTGCAAAATCGCAGAATCATCAAATTGCGAAACCACTTTATGATGTTGCCTTTTCATATCTTGACTCATGTTTTTTACTTAAATATATCAATTTCAAATATGCAGCAATTTCAAATACACCCACTAAAGATTAGCATCAAATGGATAAGTTATTTATTCAACATTATTTTATTTAGTTATTTATTTCTCACAAAGCGTTTTCAAATCCTCATTCATCAGAATATAACGTTCTATCATGTTTGCCTTGATTTTCTTAGTCATAGCAAAGGATTTCAACATCCCATTCATCTTTTTATAGTGTACAAAACGTATTCTGCGCCCGTTATCGATTGGATCAAAAATAAAAATGTGTTCGGCACTAAGCAAAAACCCTATCTTAAAACCCCAATAGAATACCTCTTCATTATTTTCGAATACTTTCGGATTGACTGGTGCTTTTACGGGGTCCCCTTTCCTCCCAAAATCCAACATCAGGCCAATAGTTGGTTTAGTCTCCAAATCATTGATGTCACCACTATTTACAGATATCTTTGGAATCACAATATTCCACTCAGACCATTTTTAAAATTCTAAAAATTTTGCTCGAACAACATCTGAAGAAGCACTGATTTCAATCTCTTTATAAATAGTATATTTTCCAATCACTTCGCTTGCCTAGCGAATATATGCATCCTTTTTCTTCATATTAGATTATTCATTATTCTTATGGTCTATTAAAGATGAGGACAGGCTACTCAAAAAATATTGCTAGATTTAAATTCACAGTACTTACCTCTCAACTTAATTATAACACAAATATAATCTTTGAGAATTGAAAAAAATTATACAATTAGCAGAATGTTGAATACATTTCGCAGAACGGGATTTTTCTAATGGGTCATCAACTGTTAGCTTTAAAAACAAATAGCGGTTTGAGTATCACCCACACCGCTATTGCTTATATCTATTTGTCTATCATTTCAGTATAATCGCCAGAAATCTCACCATAACTATATTTAGAATAATATAAATGCTAAATAGATATGGGTAAGTGATTGCTTTGCATACACTATTGCTAAGTCTTACATATATCTGCCTGCGAGTTTGCTGAGCAATCCTCGTTATACCGATTTGCTGTTACGTGCGATTTCTTTGCAAGGAAGCCACTTTTTTATCATGTCAAAATTCATTTGCTCATAAATCTAAAGCACCATTCCAAACAGAATTGGTATTACACTTTGTTTAAGTATTTTTTAATTTTTCAAGACTATTCTGAAACGTGCTTTTCCCTCTTCAAGATGCTTTATTGCTTCATTCACATTTCCCATAGCAAATTCCTCTACCGTTGGATAAATATCATGTCTTACGCAAAAGTCAAGCATAGTTTTGGTAAGGGCTGGACTTCCTATTGGGCTTCCCCCTATTGATTTTTCGCCTCCAATTAAACTAAATGCTGGAATGGCCATAGGTTCTAATACTGCACCTACGGTATGAAGTCTTCCTTTAGGTGCTAAAGTTGTCAAATAAGAATTCCAATCCAAACTCACGTTGGTGGTGTTCAGAATGAAATTTAAACTTCCTGCGATAGATTCTAATTCTTGAGGGTTTGTAGAGTTTATCACTTTAGAAGCACCCATAGCAAGAATCTCATCTTTTTTATTTGGGTTAGAACTAAATGCAATAACCTCACAACCCCAATGTTTTAAAAACTTAAGTGCCATATGGCCTAAACCGCCAATACCGATTACACCTACTGTATCTGTAGGTTTTACCCCCGCTAAAATGATTGGATTAAAAACAGTTATTCCTCCACAGAATAAAGGACCCGCTTTACTCAAGTCAATTGCTTCTGGAAGCGGAATTGCCCATGACCAATGCCCACGAACATAATCTGCAAAACCACCATGCCTTCCCACGATTGTAGCTTCATTAGTTCCGCATAAGTGGTGATCTCCTTCCATACATTGCTGACAACTCATACAAGAAGCCGAAACCCATCCCATTCCAACTTTATCTCCAACTTTTACATTTTTAACCGCATTCCCTGTAGCTACGACCTCTCCTACTATTTCATGTCCAGGGACAAGAGGATATTCTGTCATTCCCCATTCATTTTTTATCATACTTAAATCAGAATGACACAGGCCACAGTACATTACCTTTATATCTACTTGTTCAGATCCTATTTCACCTAATTCATATGAGAAAGAGGCTAATTTCTCGCCTGCTTTTTTTGCTGCAAATGCATTTACTATCATTGTTCTATTATTATTTAATGTTACTATTAACGTTACTGACGTTTCGGATATGCGATGTGGTCAGCGTTTACTAGGTATGAATTTTGTATACAACGTTGTGTATTAATTTTATGTTTGCATGTATTATATTAACTCCATTACAATCCAGTCAATAGATATTATTTCGGAAAATATTATCATCCAGTGCCACCATTTTAAGTTAATATTCTTTGCGATTGTAAACTCAATCAAAGTCCAGATTAAGTTATATATACCAAATCCACCATGCACTTACATCATAGAAAAGAAGAAAACCCATACCAGTTATAAATGCAATCAACACAAAAATGAACAATTTAATTTCTTTTTTGTAACTCTTTTGATTCTTTATTGATGATTTCTGACTTGATGTTGTTCTGATTCAAATTATCTTTTTTATTGCTGACTGTTGGATTTAATACTTTGCCTGTTCAAATAAGATATTATAGAGTTAATTTATTGATTATCCCGATTTCGGTATGGCCACTTGAAGTCCATCCATTCCCTTCATATATAATGTTTGATCTGTCTAAGCTGATAGTATATGAACTGTGGGTTGGTTCTTGTATTACTTCTCGTCCATCACCAAGGGATTGACAGCTGTATGTCAGCAGATTTTTGGGGATCATTTTATTATATCATTTTCTTTTATACCTTAAATCTATTATTCTATTTGCTGAATTTTTTATGGTGTTGGCTTATACCAATTGATATTTAACAAGACGCATATATTTCAAATTATTTGAATTCGAGAAGCTGTGTTGTATTCGTGTTTTAGTCGCATCGACCATTATATTTTAAGGAATTTTATATATCAAGATCAATGAATTTGTATTGCTAATTGACTTATTATAGAGTCATAGGTTTATAACTATAGTAGATCTCAACAAGAAACTTTGTCACAAAACAGAGGTTTGCAGGTTATATCGATGAAAAAAAATGCGAAGGAAAATGGTAAACCTATTAATCAATATGTGCAATGTTAATCTTTTTATAATGTCCTCCCTGCAAAAATTATGCAAGTTCACTTTATCGTAGAATTACTTGAACGGGACTTCTCCAAAACAATTATCTAAATAATTAACAAAAAATAATTAACAAAAAATAATTTACTACGCGAGACAAGCTACTTTTATTTCTATGTGCTTTAATCGGTTCAGTCTCTGTTATTAATGGACAGTGTAATACTTTTCATTCTAGCCATACCGAAGATCAAATGACTCAAGGACCATGTTATGTATTTGCAACAGCTGCAGTATTAGAGGCTGTATCAGGAGACAATATAGATTTGTCAGAATGGTACCTCTGGTCTACTTGCGTCCTAGAAGGAGCGACAGGAAATGGACTATACATTATTGATGCGATTGCGGATCATGTTAATGATATCGGGGCACTTTATGAACAAGATTTTTATGATCCCTTTGGTCAAGGTGGCTTAGGTTGTTTGTCAGGTCAAGGAAATCCAGCGAACTCAAGGACACCATGTATTTTTCTTTATGAGGGTGCTCAAAATAAATTTTGCCAGATCCTCACTAATAACGACTGTCCAGTAGGCTTACAACTGGGCTTTGAAGCGGGTGTTTGTAACTTTGCGGGACATAGCTGGGAGACACACTTTCCTGAAAGTTTTAGATCTGGTCAAGTTTCAGTAAATAGCCTCAATGTAGGTGATTTGACAAATGCTCAGAAAGAGCAAGTCTTGGATCATAAAATTTGTGCTGAAGAAACAGGCGTTGTTCTTTTCTTGAAGGATTACAGACCGATTGGTAGTTCTGACAACCCGACTTTCCACGCCGTAGATGCCTTCAGAAAGAACGGTATATTGCTTACTTACAAAGATAGCTGACCTGGTCAAGCTTCTGCAAGTAGATCACAAGCAATCAATATGGCTGATGTGACTTATGCTTATACAATTACGGAAAACCTAGGCGATCAATCATGCAGTAACACAACTATTGAAAACTGCGAATGCAATTTAGTAGGACCACTACATCATTTGGGCAAACTTCATTTAACCTAGTTGGACCATGCCAAGGTGCTAAGGATTGGAATGTCAGTGAAAACCTTGATATCGTTTCAGAAGGTACAGTACAACTGCTAGCCGTAAGCTTAATGTTGCACTAGGTAGTTGTATGGTAGAAGATGCTTGGGTGTCAGTACAAATTGGTGACTGTGATCCAATGGTGTCAAATTTCACATTAGATCCCAAACTATCAACCCCAACAGATATCGTAGCTTATGCACTAGAAGTATGCCCTATTCAGAGTATAGAATTGAACGTAGAGGATAATAATGCACCATATCCATCTGTTAATTATCAATGGCAAGTATTGTCAGGTGGCTCTCTTGGTTCTGGTCAAGGTTCACCAGTTATTTTTGTGAATACCTCTAATGTTGAGTACGGGATGTTGATGGTCAGAGTGAGAGTAAAAAATAAATGTGGCTTTTCAGATTGGTTTACTATTTCAATACCATTTGATAGAAATTGTCGATCGGGAGATGGTGTAATGAGGCGAGCGATTGTGGAATACATTTCGGTTTTTCCAAATCCAGCTCACGATTATATAACAATTGATGGTGCAGGGGACAACGTTAAGTCTAAGATGTTTTCAATTAATGGTCACCTGATAATCTCTTCAACAGTAAATACTATAGATGCTTCGAATTTGAAAGCTGGTATGTATCTCCTTACAGTAGAACAAATCGATGGAACTATGAAAACTTTTAAGCTATCTAGTGATTAGCAGGGTATAGTTTGCATCGTTGCTTTAATATAAAATTATCGTATGATATGATATTAGAAAAGTAAAAAAGATCCTAAATTTTGACTACCCCACCGCAAGCGGATGGAGCATTCACCAAAATTTTTCCACCCTAAAGGTCGGTATTCGGATCTTTTTTGTAGTAAGGCGTTTTTATGCAAAAACATCTTTTTATGACTCCGACGCAAGCATCGGAGAATTTAAGTATTAAATATAGCAACAGCTGACTAAATACACTATGATTAAAAGCCTCACTTCTGTGGGGCTTTTTTTGTAATGGGCATAAAGTATTTCAGTAAACGTTACTTCGAACTAGTACTGTTATATCCATCTACACAGAATAAACACCTCCACGATAAATTTTCAGAAGCTCTTCTTCATCAAGAACAAATACCAGAAAAATTTACATCAATCGTGCACTTATACTGGTGGCATTTGAAAATTGCACTAATTGAGAGATGATTGTGGAACAGACACTCGTACTCCTTCATTAGCTTTTTTGAATAGTACGCGCGTTTGCTACACAATAGGTGTTAGTTACACAAGCTATCCCTCATACCACTCTTTCGAATCACTAAGTTAATTGTAGAATGTTTTGATAAATCTAATGAGTGCATCACTCATTGTTAGCCCGAGAATCTAGAGCCATGCTAAAACCTACTCCAGCCCTACCTTTAGCATCCGGATCAATTGATGTGAATCTTTCAATTCTAAAAATGGATACTCAACTTTACTAAGAAAAAGACCATTCGGAAAGGCAGGCAACTTCTCTTTCAATTCTTTTTCCTGATTTAATATCTGCGCAAACTCTTCTAAGGTCAATTTACCAGTTCCAACTTGCAATAAGAAGAATACGCACAACCTAACCATTCCTCGTAGAAAACGATCGCCAGTGATGGTAAAACGCAATCTCCCCTGTTCCTCATTGACGAACAATTCGCAATTGCTTATTTGACATAACGTATGATTGTACAGATCTGGTCGCTTGCACAGCGGTCTGAAGTCCTCAGTACCAAAGATAAGGGCCGCAGCTTTTCTAATCACATCGAAGTCCAATGTCAAATCCTCATAGAAGGAACTGTAACGCATGAGTACTGGGTCTTTTTTCCAATGTATGAAATAGTCATAGGTGCGCGATACAGCGTTGTAACGACAATTTCGATTTTCATCTACTTCAAATATTTCAAAAACTACAATGTCATCGGGTAAGTTTTTGTTCAGTCGAAATTTAAGATCGAATTTAGGTGCTTCATCAATATTGATTTGCATAATGTATTGACTGGCGTGAACACCGGCATCTGTCCGCCCGCAACCGTAAATCGTAACTTCTTCCTTGAAGATCTGAGACAGCTTTTGTTCTATCACTTCTTGAATGGTATTTTGCGTGTTCTTTTGTCTTTGCCAACCTCTATAGTTGCCGCCGTCGTATGCTATGTGTAGGAAGTATCGCATTTGTTTTGTTGACTGTGTTAAGTTTGGTGAAATGAATTAAAATAGCAGTCTGATTATTTATCGACTGCCATCTCTAGTTTTAGCTTCGTTTACAACATAGATTGTTCCCTTTCCTTTACCTATCTGCTTTATCAATCCTTCATCTACTAAATATCTTATATCTTTTTTCATTATGTAAGATGTGTAACCTTCTACACTATTTATCACATCGCTTATCTTGACTGGTTCGTTGTTAATTATAAAATCAATTATCTTTTGTTGACGTTCATTGAGATAACTTTTCTTGTCCTTAATTGAAAGATAATTTTCTTCTAACTTATCGATTGTAAGTTTAAGTGTTGCGAGGAAAAAGAGAATCCATTCTTTAATATTTTCGGACTTACTATATCTATTTTTTTGCCCTGCCATCAATGCTTTATAATATTCTTTCTTCCTTTTTTCGATTTCATATTCTATTGAAGCATATTGGACAAAATCGTAATGTGATCTAAGTAATAACATTGTTGTTAATAATCGGGAGAGTCTTCCATTTCCATCTTGGTATGGGTGAATGGATAAGAACTCATAAATAAAAGTTGCAATTGAAATTAATGGATGAACTTCTTCATTGGTCAATACTCTACTTATCCAACCAATAATATTATCCATTTCTGTCTCGACTAAATGAACTTCCGTCGCATTGAAGACTACCTTTTGTTCTCCTCCTGAATAATTTGCAACTACTTTATTTGATAGTGTCTTGAATTGACCCTTGTGCCTGTAATCCTTTGAACTTTTGTTGAGAAGTGACTTATGTAAATGATGAATATTATTCTTGGAAGTATCGATCGAATTATAGGATTCGAGAATTATATTCAATGCATCATAATAGCCAAATACCTCTTCTTCATCTCTTGACGTGAATGACGTAATCTTTATTGAGTTTACTAAGTCGCTAACTTCTTCGTTTGACATTTTTGATCCTTCAATTCTTGTGGAGGAACCTATACTCTCAATCCTAGCGATAAGTTTCAATTCCAGTAAGTATTTGGAGTTCTTCCCTTCAAGTTGACACCATTTACCTTTAAAAAAGTCGATATACCCAATCAACTTTAGAATTTCCTGATTTGTCTTAAAGTCAAAAAGTAGTTTAGATTCCATATTGAATTATTCGAAAGCTATTTGTCTTTTCTTCAAAAATACTAACTTTTACGAATTATTCGAATAGTATTCATATTTTATCTATAAATAAGAGTAAAGTTTGGTTCATAATTATTGATTTGTATAATGTATTGGCTTGCATGTAATCCGGCACCAGTCCGCCCGCAACCGTAAATCGTAACTTCTTCCTTGAAGACCTGAGATAGCTTTTGCTCTATCACTTCTTGAATGGTATTTTGCCTGTTCTTTTGTCTTTGCCAACCTCTATAGTTGCCGCCGTCGTATGCTATGTGTTCAAAATGAACTTAATAATAGACCCAGAAAGAGATTAGAATATAAAACTCCTAATGAATTTTTCGCCACCAAACTTGATTTTCATGATGCCGCTGCATTTATTAGTTGAATGCAGGAGTGATCAACCTTTCACCTCCTCTATTTGTATAGATTCTTTAAGTATTATTTTTTTTTCGATGAAGGAAGTCTCGAAATAAATTGAGCATGTTTTTAAGACTGACGAACTAATGTCTCCAAAACATTAAAATTAAACCCCATACTCGGCAGGAAACTGTGAAGGAGTGTCATTTTTATTTTCTCCTAAATTTTGTGTAATATCAATTAGTCTTTATCCAAAGTTCAATCCACTCTTTTTCTAAGTTATCTTAGGGGGGTCAGCTTGCGAGAATTGGGGGGAGGCAGCTTGGCGAGAATATACAATAGAGATAAGTTGTGATTAGCTTGCAAATTGTATTTTTACTGTGGTGAATCACAGATCCTGCGTCGGCTCCCTTTTGACCTTCGGTGTTGTGATTAGCTTGCAAATTGTATTTTTACTGTGGTGAATCACAGCAGGAAGCGATGGCAGAAGTCATGCGAAGAGGTTGTGATTAGCTTGCAAATTGTATTTTTACTGTGGTGAATCACAGCAGGACAGCTATTTTTAAACGTGATAAGCGGGTTGTGATTAGCTTGCAAATTGTATTTTTACTGTGGTGAATCACAGCAACTTAGAAGTAATAACAATTGGAGAGCGTGTTGTGATTAGCTTGCAAATTGTATTTTTACTGTGGTGAATCACAGCAAATAAATAAAAAGTGTGTAAAAGTGTGTGTTGTGATTAGCTTGCAAATTGTATTTTTACTGTGGTGAATCACAGCCGAGTTCATCAAATGCACCCCACAATACGCGTTGTGATTAGCTTGCAAATTGTATTTTTACTGTATGGAACGAAGATATGAGCATAGAAAGCTACCCGCTGTCTAATATTAGCTACATCCAAGCCTAATTCTTTCAGCGCAGCTCTGCTTGGCTCTGAATATAGCAATGGCATCTGCTTATCCCTTGTCTTGATCACTTTTTTGACGAAAGTATCTTTTCTATTAGGACCGATTAGTTGATCAATCGGAACAGGTATAGTTTTATCAAGTATATAAAATTTGTAAGTTAATTCTATATGTAGGACCTCTTTTGTATCAACATTTTGAATAATGTAATCTAATTCACCGAGTGTACGCTTATCGTGTATCAATTGTATTGAGTGAGCTAAGACTACAAATTCTGAGCAAAAATTCAACAACTGCAAAAAAACGAATTCAGCTTGGTGACCCAGCCTTCGATCTGTAGGCACAGGTGGTAAACCTGAGACTTCGACAGATAGTATGGGCAATTCAAATTGGGTCATACCATATGCTCTTCCGCTCCAGATGAGCTGAGACTTCATGAATCCTTGGTATGCTTTGTCCATCAGGGAACAATTGATTTTATAATTATTTACAAATAGTTTAGACAGCTAACGTACCACAAAAAAGGGACATCAAAACTAATTGATATCCCTTATATATTTCATAAGAAAAGTTTGCTATTTATTCAGCTACTTCTTCCTCTTCACCCATCATTACAGGTTCTGGCTTCTTTACAGTTACGATCATATTTCTGAACTTCTTGTGTCCTGTTCCTGCAGGTATATTCTTACCTACGATTACATTCTCTTTCAATCCAGTCAAGAAATCAACTTTTGCTCCAATCGCAGCAGTACTAAGTACTTTGGTAGTCTCTTGGAACGATGCCGCAGAGATCCAACTATATACACCTAATGATGCTCTAGTAATACCCTGAAGTAACGTTGTAGATGTTGCTGATACAGCTTCTCTTGCAGTTACGACCTTAGAATCATTTCTCTTCAACGATGAGTTCTCTTCTCTCAGTTCTCTTACACTTACTAATTGTCCAATTTTTAAGTTTTCAGAACCTCCTGCATCTTCAACGACTTTCTTATCATAAATCCAGTCATTTTGCTCCATGAAGTTTACTCTTTCAACAGCCTCCCCCTCTAAAAATGAAGTATCACCAGCATCAAGAATTTGTACTCTTCTCATCATCTGTCTTACGATCACCTCGATATGCTTATCGTTGATCGAAATACCTTGAGATCTATATACCTCTTGTACACCGTTCACCAAGTATGATTGTACTGCAAAAGGTCCTTTGATATTCAAGATATCTAGAGGAGATGTAGCACCATCAGACATCTGAGATCCCGCTCTCACGAAATCACCTTCTTGAACTAAGATGTGCTTAGAAAGACCTACTAGATATTTCTTTTTCTGCGCAGTCTTCTCATCTTCAATGAATACCTCTCTGTTTCCTCTTTTAATCTTACCGAATGATACGATACCATCAATTTCTGCAGTTACCGCTGGGTTAGAAGGATTTCTTGCCTCGAATAACTCAGTTACTCTTGGAAGACCACCAGTAATATCCTGTACACCACCTAGTTTTCTAGGTATTTTCACGATAGTTTGACCAGTCTTTACGTCAGCTCCATCCTCTATAGAGATGTATGCACCCACTGGAAGGTTGTAGCTCTTAAGCTCCTCACCACCAGGGTTTACGATCTTAATTGTAGGAATTTTCTTTTTGTTCTTAGATTCGATTACTACTTTTTCAGCATATCCTGTTTGCTCATCTCTCTCTACACGGTATGTCTGACCTTCTTCTACAGCGTCGAATTGAGCAATACCACCATCCTCAGCAATGATTACCGCGTTAAACGGATCCCACTGACAAACAATCTCTTCCTTTGAAATCTTAGCCTTATCCTTTACAAATAATTCTGATCCATAAGGGATGTAAAGTGTCGTAAACAATTTACCTGTTTCAGGATCTTTAACTCTTACCTCTCCAGATCTTGAAACGACTACATTCTTGTTAGTTTCTTTATCCTTTACAGTTTTTAAATTATCGAATTCTATCACAGCATCAAACTTAGAAACCAAGTTCGACTCCTGTTTTGAAACAGATGCAATACCACCCACGTGAAATGTTCTCAATGTCAACTGTGTACCTGGCTCACCAATACTTTGTGCAGCAATAATTCCTACAGCATCTCCTGTCTCGGCTATTCTACCTGAAGCAAGATTCTTACCGTAACACTTACGACAGACTCCAGATTTAGTTTCACATGTAAGTACAGATCTGATTGTTACCATCTCTACACCAGCTTCTTCTATTTCTACAGAAATCGCAGGAGTAATATACTGTGCCGCTTCTACAAGAATGGCATCTGTTACTGGATCTAGTACATTATGAAGTGAATACCTACCCTCTATTCTAGCAGATAGCTTTTGTACGACATTATCATTGTCTTTCAATGCCAAAGTGTCAATACCTCTCAGCGTATCACAATCCTCATCCATGATGATTACGTCCTGAGATACATCTACCAATCTTCTTGTAAGATAACCTGCATCGGCAGTCTTCAAGGCTGTATCGGCAAGACCTTTTCTCGCACCGTGAGTAGAGATAAAGTACTCAAGTACTGAAAGTCCATCAAGGAAGTTAGATAGGATCGGGTTTTCGATAATCGCTCCACCCGTATCACCTGATTTTCTAGGCTTAGCCATCAGTCCTCTCAAACCACATAGCTGCTTAATCTGTTGTTTTGATCCCCTAGCTCCAGAATCAAGCATCATATACACAGAGTTGAATCCCCCCTTATGTTCAGCTAATTCTTTCATTAAGTTCTCCGTAATCGCACTATCGGCTTTAGTCCACGTATCGATTACTTTATTATATCTCTCATTACCAGTAATAAGACCCATGTTGTAATTTTCCCAAACTTCATCTACCTCATCTTGAGCTTCGATTAGTGTTTGTTCTTTTACAGTAGGAATGATCAAATCTCCAAGGTTAAACGAAAGTCCACCTTTGAATGACCAATAAAATCCCATATCTTTAATAAGATCCAAGAATGTCGCCGTCACAGAGAAATCTGTTCTAGTGATAATTCCTGAGATTACATTTTTCAAGTTCTTCTTAGTAAGTAACTCATTAATGAATGGAACCATCTCTGGAGTCGCTTCATTAAATAATACTCTACCAACTGTAGTTTCTATTCTAGCAATAACTAAGTTACCTTCTTCATCATCTACTCTACCTTTTGTAACGATAGGTGCATGAAGATCTACAGCTCCTTCGTTATATGCGATGATTACTTCTTCTGAAGAATAAAATTTCATTCCCGCACCTTTTACCGGGTGCTCAGGAGAAGCTGGTTTTGTAAGATAATATAGACCCAATACCATATCCTGTGAAGGAAGTAGGATTGGAGATCCATCTTGAGGATTCAACATGTTGTGTGCAGAAAGCATCAACATCTGAGTCTCAAGAATCGCAGCATGACTCAATGGAACGTGAACGGCCATTTGATCACCATCAAAATCGGCATTGAAGGCACCACAAACAAGTGGGTGTAACTGTATTGCTTTTCCTTCTACCAATGTTGGTTGGAATGCTTGGATCGAAAGTCTGTGAAGCGTCGGTGCTCTGTTAAGCATTATTGGGTGTCCTTTTAGGATATTCTCCAATATTTCCCAGATCACAGGATCTTTTCTATCTACTAATTTCTTAGCTGATTTTACAGTCTTTACGATTCCTCTCTCGATCAATTTTCTGATCACGAAAGGTTTGAAAAGCTCTGCTGCCATTCCTTTTGGAAGTCCACATTCGTGAATTTTCAATGTCGGTCCCACAACGATTACAGATCTACCAGAATAATCTACCCTTTTTCCAAGTAGGTTTTGTCTGAATCGACCTTGCTTTCCTTTTAAAATATCAGAAAGAGACTTTAATGCTCTGCCACCTTCCGCTTTTACAGCATTAGATTTCCTAGAGTTATCAAAAAGAGAATCTACAGCCTCTTGAAGCATTCTTTTCTCATTTCTGAGGATTACTTCAGGAGCTTTGATCTCCAATAGTCTCTTTAGTCTGTTATTTCTAATGATTACTCTTCGATATAAATCATTCAAATCAGAAGATGCAAATCTACCACCATCTAGAGGCACCAATGGTCTCAATTCTGGCGGTATTACTGGAAGGTATTGAATCACAGCCCATTCTGGTCTGTTATCAATTCTAGATTGACCCTCTCTGAATGCTTCTACAACTCTTAGTCTTTTAAGTGCTTCAGATTTTCTCTGCTGAGAAGTCTCATTAGCAGCTTGATGTCTAAGGTCGAAAGATAACTGATCAAGCTCTAATCTTTCGAGTAATGCTTTTACAGCTTCGGCACCCATCAATGCGATGAATTTAGTTGGATCAGATTCGTCCAACTGTTGGTTTTCTTGTGGAAGTGTATCTAATACTTCGAAGTATTCCTCCTCAGTCAATAGATCCATTTTCGCTAACTCACCTTCCTTAGCACCTGGTTGAATTACTACATACCTCTCATAGTAGATGATTGTTTCCAATTTCTTAGAAGACAATCCCAATAGGTAACCTATTTTGTTAGGAAGTGATTTGAAGAACCATATGTGAACTACTGGCACAACTAATTTGATGTGTCCCATTCTCTCTCTTCTTACCTTTTTCTCGGTAACCTCTACTCCACATCTATCACATACAATACCTTTATATCTAATACGCTTGTACTTACCACAGTAACATTCGTAATCTTTAACAGGTCCAAAGATCCTTTCACAGAAGAGACCATCTCTTTCTGGCTTATAAGATCTATAGTTGATCGTTTCTGGCTTTAAAACCTCACCAAACGATCTTTCAAGGATATCATCCGGAGAACACAAACTAATAGTGATTGTGTCAAACGGCTTCCTTGCATCAACATTCTTTTTAAATGGCATAATTCCCTATTTATAATTTTTCTGGGGTTTTGGTATGGCCTCCACCCCTAAGAATATTAAAAATTGTTTTGTAGAGCTCCCCCTACATACTTTTTAAATTTCTATCTAAAAAGATTAGTCAAATTTCACATCAAGTGCCAAACCTCTAAGCTCGTGCACTAATACATTAAATGACTCAGGTATACTTGGCTCTGGAAGGTTTTCACCTTTCACAATTGCCTCGTATGCTTTCGCTCTACCGATGATATCATCAGACTTGATCGTCAATAATTCTCTCAAGACATTTGATGCACCGTATGCTTCCAATGCCCATACTTCCATCTCACCAAATCTCTGTCCACCGAACTGAGCTTTACCACCCAATGGTTGTTGAGTAATTAATGAGTATGGTCCGATAGATCTTGCGTGCATCTTATCATCAACCATGTGAGATAACTTAAGCATGTAGATTACACCTACTGTTGCTTGCTGGTGGAACCTATCTCCAGTTTCTCCATCATGTAAGAATGTCTGACCAAGTGATGGTAAATCTGCTTTCACACATTCTGCATCAATCTCTGCCATACTCGCTCCATCAAATATAGGAGTTGCATATTTCACACCCATTTTCTTCCCTGCCCATCCAAGTACAGTTTCGAAAATCTGACCCAAGTTCATTCTAGAAGGTACACCTAGTGGATTCAATACAATATCTACTGGAGTTCCATCATCAAGGAATGGCATATCTTCTTCTCTTACGATTCTAGATACGATACCCTTGTTTCCGTGTCTTCCGGCAAGCTTATCACCTACTTTCAGCTTTCTCTTCTTCGCCATGTAAACTTTTGCAAGTTTCAATACACCAGCTGGAAGCTCATCTCCAATAGAAATGTTGAACTTCTCTCTTTTGTACTTACCTACTTCTTCGTTTACTTTGATATTGTAGTTATGAAGCAATCTTGCAACACTACCATTCAATCCATCGTCAGTCGTCCATCCTGTATAATCAACTTGGCTATAATCTAGATCCTTAAGATCTTTGATTGCAAATTTCTTACCCTTAGAGATTAACTCTTCGTTATAGATACTCTTTACACCTTGAGAAGTTTTACCTTTTACAAGAAGCATCAACTTATCAACTAAGATAGTCTTGAGCTCATTTATTGCAATTGCGTGCTTATCTTCTAATTTAGAAAGCAATTCTTTCTCTTGAACTTTCTGGAATTTATCCTTCTTAGCTCTAGCGAATAATCTCTTTCCAATAATTACACCTTTAGTTGATGGTGGCGCTTTTAGTGAAGCATCTTTCACATCACCCGCTTTATCACCGAAGATCGCTCTCAATAGTTTTTCTTCTGGAGTTGGATCAGACTCTCCTTTTGGAGTAATCTTACCAATCAGGATATCTCCTTCATTTACCCATGCTCCTACTCTTATGATACCATTCTCATCTAAGTCTTTCGTAGCCTCTTCTGAAACGTTAGGTATATCATTTGTTAATTCTTCTTCACCTAATTTAGTATCTCTGATATCAATATCAAAGTTCTCAATGTGAAGAGAAGTAAATACATCTTCTTTTACGACTCTTTCTGAAAGTACAATCGCATCCTCAAAGTTATACCCTTTCCAAGGCATGAAGGCTACCATTAAGTTTTGACCCAATGCTAATTCTCCTTGCTCCGTAGCATATCCATCACAAAGAAGAGATCCTTTTGTTACTCTTTTTCCTTTTGATACAATAGGTTTCAAGTTGATACTCGTACCTTGGTTCGTTCTTCTAAACTTCGTAAGGTTGTATGTTTTAGTATTGTCTTCGAAAGAAACTAATTGCTCTTCTTCAGTTCTATCATATCTAATTACAATTTTACTTGCATCTACATACTCTACTACACCATCTCCTTCTGCATTTATAAGCATTCTAGAATCTTCAGCTACTTGCCTCTCGATACCGGTACCAACGATCGGAGACCTTGGCTTTACACAAGGTACAGCCTGACGTTGCATGTTAGATCCCATCAGGGCTCTGTTGGCATCATCATTCTCTAAGAACGGAATCAATGAAGCTGAAACACCCACAATTTGGTTAGGTGCAACATCCATATATTCGATATCGTTTGGCTCTAGAACTGGAAAATCACCATGTTCTCTACATTTGATCTGGTCAGTAAGGAATGCGCCCTTCTCATCTACCTCTGTATTTGCCTGAGCGATTTTCTTAAAATCTTCTCCCTCTGCTGATAGGTACTCCATCTCAGTTACAAGATCAAGCTTACCATCTACTACTTTTCTGTATGGCGTTTCCAAGAATCCCATCTTGTTAACTTTTGCCAATACACAAAGTGTAGAAATCAGTCCAATATTGGGTCCCTCTGGAGTCTCAATCGTACATAGACGACCATAATGAGAATAGTGAACATCTCTTACCTCAAAACCGGCTCTCTCTCTCGAAAGTCCCCCAGGTCCTAGGGCAGAAATTCTTCTCTTGTGCGTTATTTCAGATAATGGATTCGTTTGATCCAAAAATTGAGATAACTGTGATGTACCGAAGAAAGAGTTAATTACAGATGATAACGTTCTCGCATTGATCAAATCGATCGGTGTGAACACTTCGTTATCTCTTACATTCATTCTCTCTCTGATCGTTCTTGCCATTCTTGCAAGACCTACACCAAATTGAGCATATAATTGCTCACCAACTGTTCTAATTCTTCTGTTAGACAAATGATCGATATCATCAAGCTCAGCTTTTTGATTGATCAGACTTACTAAGTATTTCACGATAGCGATGATATCTTCTTTCGTCAATACCAGAGTATCACCATTTACACCAGCGTCTAATTTTCTGTTGATTTTATATCTTCCTACCTCTCCAAGATTATATCTCTTGTCTGAGAAGAATAGTTTATCGATAATACCTCTTGCAGTATCCTCATCTGGTGGATCTGTTCCTCTCAGTTGTCTATATATCTGAGTAACAGCTTCTATCTCTGATGATGAAGGATCTTTCTGAAGTGTGTTATATATGATTGAGTAATCTTCGTCTAAATCTTCTTTCTGAAGGATTACTTTTTCTGTATTTGATTCAAGGACTAATTCTATATTGTCCTCATCGAGAATCACATCTCTTTCCAGGATGATCTCATTTCTCTCTATTGTTACCAACTCACCAGTATCCTCATCAACGAAATCTTCCGTCCATTTTTTAAGAACCCTTGCAGCTAGTTTCCTTCCTACCGCTTTTTTAAGTATTTTCTTATCAGCATCAACTTCCTCTGCAAGGTCGAAAATGTTTAAGATTTCTCTATCAGAATCATATCCGATAGCTCTTAATAAAGTAGTAACTGGAAATTTTTTCTTTCTGTCAATGTAAGCATACATTACAGAATTTATATCAGTAGCAAATTCCATCCAAGCACCTTTGAAAGGGATTACTCTTGCAGAGTAAATCTTAGTACCATTCGGGTGGAAGTTTTGACTAAAGAATACACCTGGAGATCTGTGTAGTTGAGATACTACAACTCTCTCGGCACCATTCACAACGAATGTACCTCTTGGTGTCATATAAGGTATATTACCTAAAAATACATCTTGTACGATTGTTTGGAAATCTACATGTTC
This sequence comes from Halioglobus sp., assembly GCA_047628935.1. Taxonomy (GTDB): domain Bacteria; phylum Bacteroidota; class Bacteroidia; order Chitinophagales; family Saprospiraceae; genus CAJXUU01. The sequence continues at coordinate 24,310 of JBLHWH010000021.1, forward strand.
CTCATCATTACAAGATAATCTTAGTTTTGCTTTAAGAGGGACACTGTATGTCAGCCCTCTTTGCATACACTCTTCAATACTATATCTTGGTGGATCTACAAAGTAGTCTAGGAATTCTAATACGAATATATTTCTCGCATCAGTAATTGGGAAGTTTTCTTGGAATACTCTGAATAATCCTTCATTCCCTCTATTCTCCGGAGTTGTTTCTAATTGAAAGAACTCTTTGAAAGATTTTAATTGGATTTCGAGTAGATCTGGATAATTATCCTCCAATTTCATTTTACCGAAATTGTGTCTTAATGCTCCAGCATTGGTTACTATGTCGTTAGATGCCATCCGATTGCGTTTAAAAGTGAGTTACAGGCAGCGATTTCACCACCTAAATAAGTTTGCAAAACGATTTTCTTAATCGATACATTCACTAGTAGATATTCAGATAAACTCTGGTATCACTGCAAAATATCTTTGATCTTGTGCATGAATGTAAGAACACAAGAATATTTCGATACTTCACAGAACAACAACAGGCTCAACCCACACTCTCGCATGGGTTAAGCCTTTAATGTTATATTATAATTGAACTTTTAAGTTCTGTCATTAAAGATTTCTGGATAACAGAATTACTTTAATTCTACATCAGCACCAGCCGCTTCAAGAGCTGCTTTGATTGACTCGCCTTCAGCTTTGTCAACACCTGCTTTGATTACTGCAGGAGCTGAATCAACTAATTCCTTAGCTTCTTTCAACCCTACTCCAAGAAGATTTTTAACTTCTTTTACTACACCTAACTTTGCTGCTCCAGCAGAGTTTAACATAATATCAAATGAAGTCTGCTCTTCAGCTACAGCTTCACCGCCACCTCCACCTGCTACAACTACTGCTGCAGCCGCTGCTGGTTCGATTCCGTACTCATCCTTAAGTATTGTAGCTAGTTCACTAACTTCTTTTACTGTAAGGTTTACTAATTTTTCTGCAAAGTCTTTTAAGTCTGCCATTTTGAATGGATTTTAATTTTTAATAATTACAATTTAATACTAGGTGAATTGGGTCCACTTGGAAGCTGCTTCTCCAATTCGTTGGATTCTTAATCTTCTCTTTCTTCAAGAGTCTTAAGAATTCCTGCAATCGTACCACCACTACTCTTAAGAGCAGAGATAACATTTTTCGCAGGAGATTGTAACAATCCTATAATCTCACCTACTAATTCATCCTTAGATTTAAGAGTAGCTAATATATCTAATTGGTCATCTCCTAAGAAGATGTCGCTATCAATGTAAGCCGCTTTTAATACTGGCTTCTCGAAATTCTTTCTGAATTCCTGGATAACTTTTGCCGGTGCATTTCCAGTATCCGCGAAGAATACTGTAGTAGGTCCTGCAAGAGCACTATAAAGGCCCTCGAAGTTTACTGCTAAATCACCTGTTGATTCCATTGCTTTTTGAGCAAGTGTATTTTTTACAACTTGTACTTCAATACCTTTCTCAAAGCATGATTTTCTGAGCTTATTTACTTGCTCTACTGTAAGTGTAGAGGCATCTGCAAAGTAAAAATATTGGCTTTCGCTAAACTTTACTTTTAGGTCCTCTATAACTTGAGATTTTTCTGATCTTGTCATTTCAGCTTATTTTTAGAAAAAGGATTACTCAATAATTGTCTTCGTATCTATCTTGATTCCTGGACTCATAGTCGAAGCTGCGGTCACAGATTTCATATAGATACCTTTTGCAGTTGCAGGCTTCATTCTATTAATAGTACCTAGAAGTTCTTGTGCATTTTCAGCTAATTTCTCAGAAGTGAAAGACACTCTACCAATTGATGAATGAATAATACCGTACTTATCTACTCTGAAGGCAATTTTACCACCCTTTACATCCTGAACAGCTGCTCCTACATTTGGGGTTACCGTTCCAGTCTTAGGGTTTGGCATAAGACCTCTAGGTCCTAAGATTCTACCAACTCTACCTACTTGAGCCATTGTATTAGGCATTGCAATGATCACATCTACATCAGTCCATCCTTTTTGGATCTTCTGGATGTACTCATCCAAACCAGCATAATCAGCACCAGCATCTAATGCTTCTTGCTCTTTATCGGGTGTACACAATACCAATACTGTTTTAGACTTACCAGTACCATTTGGCAATGTTACTGTTCCTCTGATTGCTTGATCAGCTTTTCTAGGATCTACTCCTAATCTAATGTGAAGATCTACAGAAGCGTCAAATTTTGTAAGATTTACATCTTTGACGGTTTTCATAGCATCTACAACAGAATAAAGCTTTTCCGCCTCATATTTGTCAGCGATCGACTTTTTCTTTTTGCTAAGTTTAGCCATATTTAAAAGTGTTTGAGGTATTAACGATAGTCTATAAAATAAGTACTACCTCCCTACCAATTAATAATTATTAGCCTGTGACTAATTAATCTTCATCTTCTATTGAAGCACCCCATGGTGGAGTACCATCCATTGTAAGACCCATACTTCTTGCAGTACCCGCTACCATTTTCATAGCTGATTCTATTTTGAATGCATTAAGATCTTCCATTTTACTTTCTGCAATTTCTTTAACTTGATCCCATGTTACAGATCCAACTTTAATTCTATTAGATTCTGGAGATCCTTTCTTCAATTTTGCAGCGTCCATTAATTGTACAGCAGCTGGAGTAGTCTTGATTACGAAATCAAAAGACTTATCTTTATATACTGTAATAACAACTGGAACAATTTGTCCTTGTTTTTCTTGAGTTCTAGCATTGAATCTTTTACAAAATTCCATGATATTCAAACCCTTAGCACCCAACGCAGGACCTACTGGTGGTGATGGATTAGCTTGTCCACCCTTCACCTGCAATTTAACGAAACCTTCTATTTCCTTTGCCATTTCTTGTTATTCTAATCTATTGATAAATGTTGACCGCCTAGGTACTTGTTGATTATTTCAGGGAAGCTTGAAACAGAAATTCTTCAAATACTTAACTTTATTGGTCTATGTTTGCTTTTCAACTTGCATGAAGTTAAGCTCGACTTCGGTTCCACGACCAAATATCTTTACTATAACTGTCAGCTTTTTCTTTTCTTCATTTACTTCTTTGACATCGCCAACGAAGTCATTGAAAGGTCCATCTATTACCTTTATTGTTTCTCCTACTAAGTATGGCTCTATCATAGCTTCTACTAAGCCTTGAGAATCATCTACTTTCCCGAGCATTCTATTCGCTTCAGACTGCTGCATCGGAATAGGATTATTTCTACCCAAAAAGTGAATTACATTGGTCATATTAGATAGTGTCGTTATAATCTCACCAGAAAACTTAGACGGATATGCCTCAACTAAAATATAACCAGGAAGGATGTTACGCTCCATGATTACTTTTTTACCACTTCTGATTTTATATACTTTCTCTGATGGTACTAAGATATGGGTAACAAAATCACCCCATCCACTTCTTTGAATCTCAAGTTCCATACGTTCCTTGATTTTCTTTTCTTTACCACTTATTACTCTCAGAGAGTACCATCTTTTTTCCTCTTCCATCGATTATTTATTACTAGCAAGAGAATAAATAAACTTTAATGACTGATTTGACACAGTATCAAGTCCGAAGACAACCAATGCAAAAATTATTGAAGCAACAATAACTAATACTGCATTTGATGTAAGTTCTGCCCATGTAGGCCATGTTACATTGTGTACAAGCTCGTTGTAGCTTTCTTTAATATACAAGAAAAAATCATTCATGTTATATATGTTTATAAAGTCTCTCAATCTATAATTTTCGAAACTTCAGATAAAACCTATTTTAGCAGGGGAGACAGGAATCGAACCTGCAACTTGCGGTTTTGGAGACCGCTGCTCTGCCAATTGAACTACTCCCCTTTCTATTTGATTATTTAAAAAGATCAAAACTAGTTTGAAAACGATAAATAATCAATCAGAGTCTATTGAGAAACATATAAAAGTATTCTTTAATACAATATTCCACAATATGAAAAATTAAGCACCCGATAATCGAGTGCTTAATTTATATTCAAAGCTTAATATATCTTTAATAAAGATAGTCAGCTATTAATCAAGAATTTCAGTTACTTGACCTGCACCTACGGTTCTACCACCTTCTCTAATTGCAAATCTAAGTCCTTTATCCATGGCAATAGGATTGATAAGTTTCACTTCAAGTGTAACGTTATCACCTGGCATTACCATTTCTACTCCGCCTGGAAGAGATACATCACCTGTTACATCAGTTGTTCTGAAGTAAAACTGTGGTCTATATCCGTTGAAAAATGGAGTATGACGTCCACCTTCATCTTTTCCTAATACATATACTTCACATTTGAAGTGAGAGTGAGGAGTTACAGAACCTGGCTTACAGATTACCATTCCTCTTTTGATCATATCCTTTTCAATACCTCTTAAAAGTAAACCAGCGTTATCACCAGCTTCTCCTCTGTCAAGTATTTTTCTGAACATCTCTACTCCTGTACAAACTGAAGTAAGTGGCTTAGCATCTGCTGCTTGCATTCCAATAATCTCAACTGGATCTGCAGTGTTGATTATACCTCTTTCGATTCTACCTGTAGCAACTGTTCCTCTACCAGTTATTGAGAATACATCCTCAATAGGCATTAGGAAAGGCTTTTCTACATCTCTTAATGGCTCAGGAATGTCAGCATCTACAGCGGCCATCAATTTCTTGATTTGCTCACCTGCTTCAGCGTCTCCTTCAAGAGCTTTAAGTGCAGAACCTTGGATTACTGATGCGTTGTCTCCGTCAAACTTGTACTGATCAAGAAGTTCTCTTACTTCCATTTCTACTAGCTCAAGCATTTCAGGATCATCAACAAGATCCACTTTATTCATGAATACTACAATCTTAGGTACACCTACTTGTCTACAAAGTAAGATGTGCTCTCTTGTTTGAGGCATAGGACCATCTGTAGCCGCAACTACTAATATAGCACCATCCATCTGAGCTGCACCCGTTACCATGTTCTTTACGTAATCTGCGTGACCAGGACAATCTACGTGAGCGTAGTGTCTGTTCGCAGTTTCGTACTCAACGTGAGCAGTGTTGATTGTAATACCTCTTTCTTTTTCTTCTGGAGCTGAATCGATAGAGTCATAACTCATTTTTTCTGATCCATTTTCCTCAGCTAATACATAAGTAATTGCTGCGGTTAGTGTTGTTTTACCATGATCCACGTGGCCGATCGTACCGACATTGACGTGAGGTTTGGTCCGTTGAAAAGTTTCTTTAGCCATTGGATAACTGTTTAATAAAAATTATAAAAATTGTTTAAAAAATTATTCTTCGGTAATTTTGAGCCGATGAAGGGATTTGAACCCCCGACCCCGTCCTTACCATGGACGTGCTCTACCTCTGAGCTACATCGGCAATAATTCAATTAACGACGCAATTTCACAGATGAACATTTTAATTGAGCGGGAGACGAGACTCGAACCCGCGACCCTCAGCTTGGAAGGCTGATGCTCTACCAACTGAGCTACTCCCGCTTATTAAAATTACTTTTTGTGAATGTGTGGGGGTGGTAGGATTCGAACCTACTCAGCCTAAGCACAGGATTTACAGTCCTGCCCACCTCTCCCACTGTGGCGCACCCCCATACTTTTTATTCACAAAAAAGTGAGCCGATGGAGGGATTCGAACCCCCGACCCGCTGATTACAAATCAGCTGCTCTGGCCAACTGAGCTACATCGGCAAAACAATATTTCAAGCTACATATCAGATCCTTATCTGAAAAGCGTTGCAAAAGTAATACAAATATTTTAATTGGAAAACTTTTTTTTCAAAAAGATTAACAAATTTTACATTTTATTTTCAGACTCCCATTCTCAGTCACCCTCAACAAAATAAAAAGAGCCATTACCTATAGTTTGACCTATAAATAATGGCTCAAAATTGCATCTTACCTAATTTTTAGGCAGTCACTGCAAAAGCATTAATTTGACATTTTTTCTTTATATTTTTTTAGTTGCCTCTCTAAGCTCGAAGTACACTCATCTAGAGCACCTTCAAATGTCTTATCCTCGGCTTTCGATACTAAAACTTTACCTGGAACTGATACCGTGACTTCTACCACTTTATCTTTTACTTGTCCTGAGTTTTCTAATTTTAAATATACAGAACTATTGGTTATTCTATTGAAATACCTATTGAGCTTATTTAGCTTTAATTCAATAAACTCCTTCAACTTGTCATCTGCACTGAATCCTACATTATTAATAGTTACACTCATATATTTATTGATTTTGATTATAGGTACAAATTAGGCTTATTGATCGAATAAAGCAAATCGTTTCTCCACAATTAGAATTTTACTTATGTATCAATTTGATAGTAAGGAATTTATGAGCAATATTTTTTTTGCCTACTTTTCTCCTAACGGATGAGCCTTTTCATACTCCCTCTTTAATCTTTCAATAGAATTGTGTGTATAAACTTGAGTCGCAGCTAAGCTTGCATGACCAAGTAAATCCTTCACTGCATTAAGCTCAGCACCATTAGAAGATAAATGCGTCGCGAAAGTATGTCGCAACACGTGAGGACTTGTCTTTTCGGAAGCATTGATAGATTTGAGCTTTTTAGTAACTATATTGAAAATAAGTTTTGGGTATATCTTTTTCCCTTTATCTGTCACAAAAACAAAATTGTGATCAAGCGTTCCAAATTCTTCCAATAACGATTCTTTGTAATTTTCAAGTTTCAATAAAAATTGACTTGAAAGTGGACACATTCTCTCTTTATTCCCCTTACCTAGAACTTTGATTTCCATTCTTGCTGGATTAACATCCAAAAAAGTGAGATTTTGCAATTCACTACGCCTTATTCCAGTCAAGTACAACAACTCTATTATAAGTTCATTTCTTAATTCTGAAAAAGTCTTTTCTCCTAGCTTAGATTCAATTAGATACTCCATCTTATTTTCTGGAACAAAGGATGGAAGTCGCTTAGATTTTTTCATTGATTGAACTTTTGCCATCGGATTTTTGTCGACAAGTTCTTTTTTCCTTAAGTATTTATAGAAAGATTTCAATGCAGAAATCTTTCTATTAATACTTACATTAGAAACACCTTCAGCTTTTAATTCTACTATCCAAGATCTAATCATCAAATGATTTACTGCACGTACTTCCTCAATTTCATATTGCTCTGATACATATGAAATAAATGAAAGAATATCATTTCGATATGAAATAACGGTGTGTGGCGATCTTTTTTTGATCACTCCCAAGTATTCCAAAAAGTCTTCTAGGTGTTCTTTCATTTGCAATATCTCTTTATTAAACACCGCAACAATCATTCCTTTAAATCAGTATGCTATTTTACTGTGATGTCACTATAATGAACAAAAGGACGTCCATCTTTGGTTAATCCCTGAATCTCGACAAGGTAGTCAGTGACATTATCACCTGTGTAGAAGCCTACACTACCATTTCCACTTTCAGTCGTCACTCTTGGATTCCAATATAGTGTTGTCCTCATATCGACTTTTTCATTTCCGGCAAATGCACTACCATAATCAGGATGATAAAATTCTCTTGCAAAATAATAACCATCATGTGTAAGGTATGCAACATAATCAGGCCTACTAAATAATCCATCACTATATGTATTACTTCCCTGCTTTGTATATATAGCAATTATTCCATTAGGTGCATTATATATTGATGTGGAGGAGAGTCCTTTAAGAACATCCACAAATTCTATCATAGTTGGATTCATTGCATTCAATGATTGGATACTTGCTCTTACTCCGTCAATCATAACTTCTGCGTCCAAACTACCACTTATAGTATTTGATCCACCACGGAATCTAAACCTTTGGTCGAATCCGGGATTCCCAAAAACTTGCACACCAGGAGTTGCTTCACGGACAATGTCAAAAACAGTTTTATATGGACTCATCTCCATAATAGAATCCAAAAATATTCTTTTATCATAATGAGAATGAACTATACCTCTTTCAACTCTTAGCTTTTGGTCTCTAGTCATTTTCTTTGCTGATATGGATACTTCTTCTAGTTCAATAAACATACTAGCATACATACTATCTTGAATTTGGCTACCTCTACTGGCAGCAACATATTCTATCAACACCTCATTACTAGATTCTCCTTTGTATGTTATAATATTGTCGGTTTTGATGTTTGCGAGATTTGTACTATTAATTACTAATCTTACACCGTTTGTTTTCCCTTCTTTACCCGGGTCTAAACTTGGGATACTTGCTTTTAAAAAGAGGTTGGTATTTGGTAGAAGATGAATACCAGTAATTCTAAATGATCCATCTGGGTTCGTCTTTATTATTTCTGTAATCATGGATTCATTCATGGCGATTAGCTCTACATTGCCCTCTAAAGGGTCACCTTTGTATAAAACTAAACCAGAAATAGTAAATCCAGATTCAGGAATGAACGCTATTTGAGGGTCATTAAGATTACTCATATCTTCCCACTTGAATCTTGTCCATCCTTTTGTCATCATTTGTAAATCCAATAAAAACTTCATTCTCTTACTTTGATCAACAAAATATTGATTCGGATTATCTATATAGTGGGAGAACTCTGAGGATAACAACATATAAGACCTAATATTACAAGCTTTTTTATTTCCCCGTATAGTAAAATTATCTACTACAGTAACAGAAAAATCTCCATCAATAGCTTTGTCTTGTGCATCTCTTAATTGAATAGATAAATCCACTTTTTGTCGTCTATTCAAATACTCATATGGGATATCAGATGAAACCTTTATTTCATTGGCTGGATGATCCAAAAATATTGTTCGTTCAGCCACTGGCTTTCCTCCATTAGTGAATAGTGTAATCTGTGCAACACCATCGGGCAAAATTGATTTATCAATTTTTAAGCGGGTTGCCTCACCAGAAAGACTATCATGCCTAAGGAATATCTCTCCTCTAATATGGCCTATTATAAAAGCACCATCCAAATTGACATTTTTAGAGCATTCTACATCAATAAACAAGCTACTAGAATTCAAATTATTGATTTTTAGCCCATACCCTTTTGATCTTACTTTCGGCAATTCATTTTTTGCGCCGTTTAATTTCACATAATAGCTTTCACCAAATACAGGTGTAAATGTAAAGTAACCTATACCTTGAGCTGAAGGTTTTTTTACTAATATTGTTTCATCTTTACTATTCTTAAGTTCTATCTCTCCTATCTTAATTGCTGGCAATTCAAATGCAACTTTAGACATAAGTCCCGCTACCAATTCTCCTCCTTCTGGATAGAATTTCATCTCCTGATTATTAGCCTCCACTATTCGTTCATCTACATATTTTTCAGAATTGTCATTGCCTAGCAGCAGAATTTCCTTAGAGAAGATGTATTCCGCATCATAATTTCTCATGTAGTTCGTAAATGCCTTTAACACAATTTTGCCTGGTTTAATCTTAGCGTCAATCTTAAAATCTCCTTTGCCAAATCGACCGTCTAATTCAATATTTCTCTCTTCGAACACATATCCATTTTCATCCTCTAGCGTAACATATACTAGATCAGATACACAATTTGCAGAGTGATCACTAGAATTGGTGACATAAACTGAAAACCAGATATCATCACCTATAGTATAGTATGATTTATCAGTATGCACGTAAACTTTTGTCTGTGGATATCCGTAAAGTCTCTTTTCCCACTTTTCAACTAACTCATCCATTTTGGATAAAGGTAAAATCGTAAATGAAGCAAAGGTCAATATGCCTATTAAAAAAAGGAGGATTGAATATTTATCTATCTTAATCATTATTATAAATCTAATTATTGAGAATAACATTTATTTATATAATTATGCTGTACTTTCATAACGCTCGAAACATAAAAAAGCATCTCATCTATAACTGCAAGTATCGTGAAAACATATGATATTTATTAAGATTCTACGAAATGAAGCAAAATGCATTCTAAAATTGGCACGTATCTCCAATATGCCATATGAATGTTGCATTTTGATCAAAACAACTAAGAAATATTCCCTAAAGTTTGTTTTATGTATTTACCTTTAGCAATTGCAATAAATGCAAAAGCAAAAACACATGAATAGAGTTCTAAGATGTTTGTTTTCTACCCTAATATTTACGGGGTTTTCTATAACTGGAATATGTCAATCTTACAAGTATACTAATCTTGCTTCATCAGTAGGAATAGATCATACATATATACTCAATAATTCTGGAGGCGGATCCAGTTTTTATGATTTTGATATGGACGGAAATGATGACATTACATTAGCTACAGGCGAAGGTGAGCTTATACATTTCTATAAAAATATTGGAAGTGGATTCGAAAAAGTGGATTTAGGTATAAATAATACTGCCCAAGCAAAATCGGTAATATGGGTCGATTATGATAACGATGGAGATAAGGATTTTTATGTGGCAGAATTTGACGGATATAATAAGCTATACATGAATGATGGTCTGATGAATTTCTCGGATGAAACTGAAACCAGCGGACTTCCAGTGGATTCTGTTCGTTCTTTTGGAGCTATCTGGGGTGACTACAATCGCGATGGCAATTTAGATTTGTATTATTCCGCCAGAAATTATGGAGTAAGCGCTACAGGCCATAAAAATAGACTTTTTAAAAATAATGGAGATGGCACTTTTGAAGAGCGCACATATTACACCCAAGCGGATGACACAGGTAAGCTTCCATTCTGTGCTGCTTTTTTTGATTATAACAAAGATAACTGGCCCGACATCTATATTGCCAACGATCGTAACAAAGGAAACACTCTCCTTATGAATGATACAGGAATGTTTGAAGATGTCAGCGAAATATGTAATGCAGATCTAGAAATTGATGCTATGAATGTAGCCATCGGAGATATCGACAATAATGGGCTGCAAGACATTTATATAACTAATACTCCATCTGGGAGTGCTCTACTAACTTGCAGTGCGGATTCTGATACATATGTGTTCGAAGAAGCAGCGGGAGACCGAGGAGTTGGATTTTATGGTATCGGTTGGGGTGCCAATTTTCTGGATGCTAACAATGATGGATGGCAAGATTTATACGTAAGCGGCATGTTGATTGGCAGTAATGTTATTAGCAGTGAGCTATACCTTAATGACCAATCTGGATTTTTTGATCCCGCTACAGATGGTCTAGTAGGCGATACTGTGAGAAGTTTTACGAATGCAATTGGCGATTGGAACAATGACGGTGTAGCTGATATTATCGTTAATAATTCAGAATATTTTGATTCTCAATTGTGGTCATCATCTGGAGGTGAAAATAACTGGATCAAAATTGGTTTACAAGGTGTTCTTTCAAATCGAGACGCAATAGGCACTGCTGTAGAGTTGTTCTATGAGGATGGTTACCAATATCACTATACACATTGTGGTATCGGATTCATGGGGCAGAATAGCTCTAATCTCTTAATAGGACTAGGAGAAGTCAATCAAATAGATTCGATAAAGTTACTTTGGCCGACTGGTCATATAGATATTATGTATAATATTTCTCCAAATCAAAAAATAACACTTATAGAAGGCTTTTCAACCGATGGAGATATTTATGTAGACCCATTAATATTTACATCTACTATCAGTATACATAAAGTTAAAGAATTATCAATTTATCCTAATCCTGCCATTGATCTAATAACAATAGATATTGTGGAGGATGATTTTTCTTGGAGGACTTTTGATTTATTGGGAAATGAAATCGACAGTGGAAAATTTCATACAATCAACACAGGAAATTACCATACAGGCACATATATCTTATCTGTAAAAACAAAAAATGGTACACGATCCAAATTATTTCAAAAACATTAACAACCAACACATAGCATTTATATGAAGACATCAATATCTACAATCATACTTACATTATTTGCATTCAGTTGTATCTCTCAATCCGTATTATTCTCTGAAGAGCAGGTCGAACGTAACCTCGAACACAAATTTCACCACACTAATTTCAATGGTGGAGGTATAGCATTTGTTGACATTGATAACGATGGTGATGATGATGCTTATCTTACTGGGGGCAATCAAATAGATAAATTGATGATCAACGATGGCTCTGGATTTTTCACAAATGCTACAGAAGGCACGGGTTTAGAAATCACATCAGAAATATATACCGCTGGAATTACTTATGGTGATATTGACAATGACGGGGATAAAGATCTATTTGTAAACACCCATGCTGGAATTGATGGTAGCTATACCTATAATATGCTTTTTCGTAATAATGGAGATATGACTTTTACTAATATATGGCCTACTAGTACTGATAAAAGTATGACCATGGGTACTGTTTTCTTAGATTATGATTTAGATGGTGATTTAGATATTTATAATGTAAATTATGTAGATGAAGTCATTTTTACATATGATGATATGAATCAAATAAATGGATTTGATCATGAATGCTATTCTAACTATATGTATAGAAATAATGGGGATGGAACATTTACAAATACAACAAATCAACTTGACTTAGATGATACTGGATGTGCACTTACCGTGACAGCTTCGGATTATGACAATGACGGGGATTTAGATATACTACTAGGCAACGACTTTGGACCTTTCATACAACCTAATAAACTATATAGGAACGATATCGAAGATGGTAAATTCACTGAAGTAGGTATGTCCACAAATAGCGACAATGAAATGTTTTCAATGGGTATAGCAGTAGGTGATTACGATAATGACCTTGATCTTGACTATTATATTTCAAATCTGGGCAAAAATGTATTTCTTAAAAATGAAGAAGGAACATTTTCACAGGCTGCAGAAGAAGCTGGTGTTGAAAATGAATTGGTAGCTAAAGATAGCTCATTGTCTATTAGTTGGGGTACCTTATTTGCAGATGTAAACAATGACATGTATTTAGACTTATTCATATCAAATGGATACGTGCCAGCTCCCGCATTTGTAGATAATGGTAATCTAGAGCCTGACAAATTATACATCAATAATACAGATGGTACTTTCGCTGAAATGGATAGCACTTCTGGAATATGGAATGAAATAACATCAAGAGGATGTGCTTATTCTGATGTTAATAATGATGGGAAGGTAGATATCTATTCTGTCGTATATGACAAGCCTACATTTGGTTTAGATGGCGCCTCTTGCTTATATATGAATAAGTCAATAAACGATAATAATTGGGTAAAAATAAACCTAGAAGGAACACAAGCCAACAAGGACGCCTTTGGATCTAAAGTATATATATACACTGGTTCAGATGTACAAATGAGGGAATTAAGTGGCGGATCTAGTTTTTGCTCTCACAACAGTAGCACATTACAAATAGGTATCGGATTACATGAAACTGTAGATAGCGTAGTCATCAAATGGACAGGCGGAAAACATGTGCAAACTGAGTATGATGTAGAAGTAAACACGATTAATAATATAATTGAAAAAATCAACACAAGCACATCTGACTTATCCCCTTTACCATTAGAGTTCTTTCCTAATCCAGTAAAGGACTACTTAACAATTTCACTAGCAACAAATGAAATTAACACTATAAAAATATTCGATGCCGCTGGAAGAATCGTAAGTACGACTAGGAAAGCTAATCATGTAGACGTTTCTCTATTAACTAAAGGAAATTATACTATTCAAGTTATTACAAAATCAGGAATAAAGACGGGTAGGTTTTCTAAAATCTAGCATATAAATTCATTAGAGTTTAATAAACTTAATTGGCTTTCTTCCAATAACATTCAATATGTATAAACCGGGTTCTAAATCTGAAACGTTGGTAGCAGAAACACCTGCTTGTTCCTCAAATATTTTCACAACTTGACCAATACTGTTTGTGATAATTATTTTTGATACTATTGATTCTTTAAAATTTATGTACCCAGATACTGGATTAGGAAAAATATAAACAGAATTAATATTTACGTCTTCTATATTTACCAATTCACAAAATGCTTCATTAGGTTCTAATTCTATAAATCCTTTAGGGGACAGATCTTTCCCTATAAATCCTTCAAATTCCGGCTGATATTTTCGTCCACTAAATGTAAAGTTCTCTGATAACGCTATTTCCTCACCTTGCTCTATTGAAAATCCATTTCGCATCGGAACCAAATACTCCCAAACCAATTCTCCATCACTCGTAACTTCGAAAATTCTTCCTTGCCTACCAGCACACATCATATAATTTCCGTTTGGTTGCAATTGAATATTTGAAGCAGCTGTGCTAAAAGTCTTTAGAATTTCAGGATGATTTATAGTGTCAGAGAAAATAGCGGGTAGAAACATATCATTCTCATCCAAAATATAATCTCCAGTTAGAGCATTTATTTCAGGAATAAATATATTACCAAGGCTAAGTTCAGGTGCAATAAAATTATTATAACATAAAATACCACCATTAATTGGATGATTTACATCAATAATCCATGAAGCATCATGTTGTCTGAATAACTTTTGATCAGAAACACCTCCCGAATTATAAGCAGCAGGATTCCCCCATCGATAGAGTATATCTCCTCCTCTACCGCTATTGCCTCCTGAATGTGTGGAGGCCTCCAGAGAAGTAGTGCTGTGATCGATTATCCATACTTCATTAAAATTTCGAACTGAAAGAAGTATTTGATCTAAATCAGAGTTATAATCGATCGAATTTATGTGATGCACATCTTGTCTTCCAAATGCAAAATCTATGTAATTTATATTTATTAATTCTGGATGCTCTTCAATCACACCAAAATTATTTAAATCACTATTTAAATCTTGAACCATATGGTCTATAGAGTTCCACTCCCAAATCACAGAATCATTAGAAGGATCAATTTCAATAATCTTATCAGGCCAAAATCCAATCTGAGGATTGGAGAGTGTATCAAATCCAAAAGAAGCAGCATCATCTAATGATACATTCTGCCAAACTATTGCCATTACGTTACCATTTGGCATTACATGTATATCGTGATGTTGCCTAACCAATGAATCTGCAAGAACTTTCCTATATTCTATATCTCCATTCCAGCTTAATATTTCAACGACACCACCAGAACCGCCAGCACCAAACGAAGGGTTTTCAAGTAAAGGCTGTGCTGAAGCTAAATATAATCTTCCTGAATTGTCTAAATACTGCTCTTTACCAGGAACACGTATTTCGTCTGTCCCCCATGTATGAACCACTTGCCCACAATTATTGATCAAGTAAACAATCGATTGATTTTCTGGATTGAACAGTGTATACCCTTCTTGAGTCTTATTAAGATCATGATACAATAATCCTATAGTATTCTCTTGGCTAAGCAATACACAAGAATAAAAAATGACAACTAGTAACGGAATAAGATTTTTCATATATGGCAATATAGACTAAAACTAAAAAGTGGTTGCTACAATTAAGTAACAACCACTCATACATTTGAAATTAGATGTTGAAGTTATTCAAAACAACTTCAAATTATTATCATTTCAATGACGGCCATGAAGTACCATCAGTTCTAGTGATTACTGTAGAACCACCTTCACCATAATCATTTGTCCAACCTAATGTAAGGTTTGCCCCGTCAACAATTACTTCATTGAATGAATATACTTCACCCCATTGAGAAGAACCTCTGAAGCTTAACACATTACAAGCATCAACGAATGTAAGTGTCAACATATCAGGATCAGAATTTGGGAAACTTCCTTGAGCATCAGATCCATAACAACCATAGAAATTACCAAATGACATATCGTCAAAGGTCACACCATCATTTGTTGTTAGAACTGTATACTCACCATCACCTACTGAAACGATTTCCAGACTACCTTCCCAAGAATTACCAGCACAATCATCCCATCCAATACCTTCTCCTTGGCTAGTGTTAGTTGCAACAGCTGTATATACACCAGCTAACTCAGAAGGACAAAGTAATGGCTTAATAAATCTAAAGATACCATCAAACCCAGCACCTCCATTTACAGAACCTCCAGTATTATCAGGTCCAAACCTTCTACCATCCGTCATGATGATGAATCCGTCAAAGATTAAATCATCACCACCATTGAAGTCATCAATGGTTTTACCTAGTGCAGACATCGCATCATTCATAGAGAATGCGAATGACGCTGAAGGCAACCCTGATTTTGCATCAGTACCAAAAGAAGAGCTTGAAATATTAGCCAATACCACAGCATCAGAGATATTTTCCGTTACATTATTTCTGTGTCTTACTGACCATTCATGTCCTGCGATATCACCACCATTATTTTCTGAGTAGTATTCTACATCAAAAGTAAATGCTGAGTTATCAGGATCGGTGAAGAAAAAAGTACCTCCATCAGTACTTAGTAGTCTTGAGAATCCACCTTTTGCATATTCATCGTACGTGTCGAACGGTAAAGGTTCGTCAGCACAAGAGAATGCGAGCATCATCATCAAAACTGATAATAAACTATATTTTAATTTTTGCATTTTTTCTAGTTTTTAAAATTTACTTAATTACTCCAGCTGGATTAGTGTCCCAAAAAGCTTGATCAGCAAGATTTCTTTGATCAGAAACATTTGCATTCAAGTTAAGGTAATCTGCCGGGTAGTACATTAATCTTGGGAATGTACCACTACTTACCTCCAACGTAGGTTGTAAATCTCTAGGGAATGTAGTTCTTCTTAGGCCATTATAAGCCTCTATACCATTACCCCAAAGAGCGATGTGATACTCTTTCATGATTATGTTCAATTTATCATCATCATTCCCTGCAGAATTAAATTGACTCATTACTAAAGCTACATATGCATCAACAGCCGCTCCACTAGGAAGAAGTAATTCTGAATCAGCATCTGCTTGTGCCGCTCCAGAGGCCATAACTTTAGCGATAGATTGTGTAACACCTTCTTCTAAAAGTGCAGCTGCATCTCCTCCAGTACCTCTTGTAATAGCTGCTTCAGCTAACATAAAGTGAGTGAAAGATGACAACATGATAGGAGCAAGACCTGCACCTAATCCACCATCTACACCTGAATTAGCAGAAGAAGCACCCTGATCAAGATCTAAAAGGCCACCAGCTGGATATACCCCCGCTACAGATCTTCTTGTATCATCAGGTGGTATACCATCATTATTACCATGGTCTCTTCCCCACCAGCCACCTTCTAGGTGACAGAATGGTTGATCATTTCCGTAGTGAAGAGGAGCGTTTTGACCACCACAATCCAATGTAAATGCATCAATCTCTCCCTCAGGAGATAAATCCTGTCTGTAGAAATAATATCTAGTTCTAGGATCCATTATTCCTTTTTCTTCAACTAATGACCACATGAAAAAGTTTGATTGATAGATTCCTGCACCATTTTCATAACCATCAGCATACCATGGATGCCTTGAGTCAGGATTGTTTCTCACTGTAGAGTAGTTAAATTGAAAATCATCATCCACAGTTGTAATTGCATTACCAGCTGCTGTAGCGATATCACTACCATTTGCACCTGATCCTGAACCAACATTTAGATACCACTTAATTTTAAGCGTATTTGCTAATTTGATCCATTTAGTAGCATCACCACTATAGAACAAATCATTAGCACCTATTGGTGGCGATTCTTTACCCATATCTGCAATACCCGCATCTAATAATACAAGTGCTGCATCATAGATAGAAGATTGACCATCAGCTATTGGACTTGGATTAACTACGCCTTGTCCTGATTCAGAATAAGGAATATCACCAAACATATCTACCATTGTCATCAATGTATATGCTTTCATGATTTTAGATGCTCCAGCAAAATGAGGAACTAGAGTTCCTTCAGTCTCAGTTAGCGCTATCAACTGATCAATATCTGGAATAACATCTGCATAAGCTATATTCCATGCTCCATTAAATGTAGTTGCCGCAAATGCATTTTCATAAGTGTTTCCACCAGTCATTGCTAACTGTCTAGAAACCCTTGCAGTAGTCCCATTTACGTTTTGAAATAGGTTGGCTAGATTCAACTGTATAGCGTTGAAGAATAGTCCAGTCTCAGCATTCTCAGGTGTAACCGCATTTGGGTTATCTTGTAGATCAAGCTCTGTCAAGCTACAAGAAGTCACGAAAAGAACTGCTAAAACAATAAATAATTTATTTATATGCTTCATAATTTTTTATCTTTTTTACTGATTAGAATGTTAAGCTAAGTGACGCTCCATATCTTTTAGATGTTGGACCAGTCACAAAATCAAATCCTCTACCATTTCCTACACCAAGAGATAATACTTCTGGATCGAAATTGACACTATCCGGGAAATTAACCGCTTTATACCACATGTTTTGACCTGATACTGTAAGCGAAGCACTTCCAAATGGAGTCTTCCCCAATAATGATTTAGGTATCGAATAAGAAAGAGATACTTCTCTTAATCTTATTGTAGTTGCATCAAATATTCTGTTCTCATCATAAAATACACCCGTATTAGTCCAGTATGCATTATTAGATGTTACTTGAATATCATTGGCAACTAACGTACCATCAGCTGACTCTTTCAATCCGTTAACTATAACTGGAACAAATCTATCAAAATCAGTTTCCCCAGCAATACCTCTAGCTGTAAGTGTAGATGCACTACTGCCCCAGATATCACCACCTTGTTGCCAATCAAATTGTGCTCTAAGGCTCAATCCTTTATAACTCAATGAATTTATGAAACTCATGTTAAAGTCTGGGTTTGGATCTCCAATGATTCCTTGATCAGGATCAGCTTGGTATACTCCATTTCCTCCTACGATAGGAAGTCCGCTAGCTTCATCTCTCAAAATTTTCGCACCTTCGATGACGCCATAAGCTTCGCCCGGAATTGCAAAGTTCCCTAAGAAAGTAAGACCGTCGATCAATACTTTATCAGTTCCATCAGCAATAGAGATTACTTTAGACACATTCTTTGTAAAGTTAGTTGTGTAATCCCATCTGATATTATTAGTGGCAATTGGAGTGATCGTAAGACCTAACTCTATACCTTTATTATCAAGACTTGCAGAGTTTATTGTTGACTCTGTTCCTCCAGTTGATGGATCAAGCTCTAGATTGATAATCAAATCTCTAGATTGCTTTTGATATAAAGATAAATCAATGTTTATTCTATTCATAAACAATCTAGATTCTATACCAAATTCAAGCTCCGTATGCGTTTCTGGCGCTAGGTTTGGATTACCAAAAGTATTAGATATACTATTAAACTGTACAGTTGAACCCGCTGGACTAACAAATGCATTTGCATTTGTACCAAGGTTAGTTCTTGTTCTGTACGGACTTGGATATCCAGC
Source organism: Halioglobus sp. (assembly GCA_047628935.1). GTDB lineage: Bacteria > Bacteroidota > Bacteroidia > Chitinophagales > Saprospiraceae > CAJXUU01. Next base: position 43,599 of record JBLHWH010000021.1, read on the forward strand.
TGAAGTACCATAACCTAATCTGAATTTCAAGTAGTTGAGCGTAGTATTATTAGCCAATGATTCTACAGCATCAGTTAAGATGAATGCTACTGAAGCTGATGGATAAAACTTAGATCTGTTTTCGCTTTCAAGTGTAGAAGTGAAATCATTTCTACCAGAAAGAGATAAGTATAAGTAATCCTTAAATCCTACCGCTGCATTAAAATATGCTCCAATCAAATTCTCTTCTGACTTGAACGAGAAGTTGTTATGAGTAGCGAAGTTTTGATGTGCTCCTACACCAAAGATAAATTGCTCTGTACTTGATGTATTAACATAATCGTTATTATCTCTTCTAATGTTTATACCTAAGATACCATCAATACTGAAATCTTCACTTATGCTTTTGTTGAAAATTGCATTTACAGTCTGATCTATAATAGTATTTACTCTTTGAGAAGTATTCAAAGCTCCATCAGGAACTTGTGATCCACCCTTATTGATTTGATACCTCTGTGTTTGTGTATAGTTATCAATACCAAATTTATAATTCAATGATAAATTATCATTAATTTTATAACCTAATTTAGCATTTCCAAAGAATCTATCTACATTTTCTATATCTGTGATATTATCCAATGCCCATAATGGGTGCTGAATATCATTTCCACTTCTATAATAAGTAGAAGAGTTATCAACTGGATTGGTGTTAGGCCATCCATAAAGATCATGAGATACAGGAGTATATAAAACGTTTGAGAATATAGATGCTCCAGCAATCGGATTTGAAGAATAGATTGGTGCGGCGGGCGGTGTAAGACGATTTGTCTTCGTATAGTTAAATGTACCCTGTACAGTTAACCCATTTGCAAGAGCGGTTCTCAAACCAAGACCAAAATTGTGCCTTTCTAATTTATTACTTGGAATAAATCCATTATCGTTCAAAAATCCATAATTGAAGTTAACAGCTGAGTTAGCTCCGATTTTATTAGAAATATTGAGTGAAGTGTTATTGACAATACCAGTACCTCCAAGAAAATCTGCAAGACCATCTTGTGCTACCCATGGAATTCTACTCCCATTAATATCTGGGAATACCTCAGCAAAATTAGTAAATGAATATGGGTGAACAATTGTTCCATCTTCATCAAGGTTGTATCTACCACTTCCATCAGTAATACCATTAACTTGTTGAGCAAATGGTGTAGTCCCTGCGAAGGGTGCTCCCCAGTTAGAGAATGCATTTGATGCATCACCTTGCCATCCGTTTCCATAAACTTTTTGAGTTTCTGGAATACCACCAACTTTAGTAGCAAATATTGATTGATTAACAGAAACTTCCATTCCTTTATTAACCGCACCAATATCACCACCTTTAGTAGTTACAAGTACAACACCATTTCTACCGGCTTCTCCGTACAATACTGTAGCAGAAAGACCTTTAAGAATAGAAACTTCCTTGATGCTGTTTGGATCCAAATCAAGGAATCTTGAAGATGCTGATGCACCACCAGATGTAAATCCTCTATCTGAGTTAGTATCAGCGTTAAAAGGAACACCATCTACAACGAACAGTGGTTGGTTACCACCTGTAATAGAAGAGTATCCTCTGATTATTACGTTCGTACCCGATCCCGCAAGACCTGAAGTAGCAGTAATATCAACACCTGGAACCTTACCTCTAAGTATTCTACTAATGTCACCCTCTGGTTTTAGGTTGATATCAGCAGATCCAATAGTAGTAACGGCATATCCAAGAGCTTTTTTCTCTTTTCTAATACCGAGACCAGTTACAACTATCTCGTCGAGTAGTTGACCTTCAGCCATAGTAATATTGATATTACTGAGACCAGTGACATCAACTTCTTGTGTTTCGTATCCTGTATAGGATACAACAATTGTGTTTACGCCGTCTGGTACTGATAGTGAAAAGTTTCCATCAATATCGGTAACAGTACCGATAGTGGAACCTTTAGCGAGTACATTGGCACCGATGAGGGATTCTCCTCCAGTATCAAGTATCACACCAGTAACAGTCCTCTGTGCAAAAGTCATACCGACTACACAGAAAAACATAAACAAAAGTAGTGAGAGTTTTTTCATGTTAAACTTTGTTTGGTTAAAAAATAAATTTGTAAGCAGTTATATTCATTAATTCCCTTCTTTTAAGGATTGCTAAGATTACGTATTTTGCTACCCAGCTGTCATTTCAATTTTACATAAGTAATACTTATGAATACCATAAATTATTCTTATATGGATCAATGATATTAAGAAATATATAAGAAATGAACTCTAAGGTCAATTTTGTTTAAATCAAATTCCATAAATCACTCAAA